>DAHXNT010000001.1 GCA_027365215.1 Microcaldota archaeon | reverse complement strand
GGAGCAATGGAAGCACTGCTGTAAATTTCACCGCGGTCGTAAGCGGGCCGATCATGCTTGCTGCGGAGTTCGGGACGCAATACGCGGTGAATTTCACGCCGCATGATGCATACGGAAACCCGATATCATCAGATTATGTGGATGTGTCTGGTATCAAACTGCCGCAAGCAGGAGCGTTTATGTTTCCAGGCGCATACGAGATAAACTACATCAGGTACAAGGGAACGAACGTGACGGTTAGCAGGAATATATCGGTATCCGGCCCGTCCAGCGTGCCGTTCACGGCGCCGGTGTATAATGTGAATGTGACCGCGTCTAGCCTGTTCGGCGGCAGAGTGAACGCTAGCGCCTCGCTCACCTTCGAGAACGGGACCACATTCAACGGATATCTAGGACCTGACGGCTCCGTGTCTTTCGCGGACGTCCCGTATGGATACATTAGCGGCTACGTTTACTACAAGAACATGGTGCACCAGATGTCTGCAGGGTACGGCTCCGGTGCGAGCGCACTGTTCATAGACCCAGTAACGTTCACGCCAGTGCTTGCTGCGATAATAATTGCAATAGCGGTGGCTGTGCATACATACAGGAGCAGAAAACTAAGGCGATACAGATAGACGGTATTTACGGCTCGTTCCTTGAGGTGTTCAAGAGCTATACGCCGGTGCAGGAAGTCGCTATGCCGATAGTCGCCAGCGGAAGCAACTGCCTGATCACGGCGCCGACAGGCTCGGGGAAGACAGAGGCCGCGGTTATACCTCTGCTTAACGGCATATCTAATATAGAAACGGATAAGAGGCAGGGAATACTGCTGCTCTATATAACACCGCTGAGGGCGCTGAACAGAGACCTCATATCGAGGCTCGAGAAGATATGCACGGCACACGGCATAAGCATATCGGTAAGGCACGGGGACACGACCCAGAGCGAGAGGGCGAGACAGGCCAGGAAGGCGCCGATGGTCCTCATAACCACGCCTGAAACCATGCAGAGCATACTTCCGACGAAGTACCTCGGCAAGGCGCTAGGCAATGTGAAGTCCGTAATCATCGATGAGATACACGAGCTGTACCAGAGCAAGAGGGGGGCGCAGCTCTCTCTTGCGCTCGAAAGGCTGGAGAGGGTCGCTCCGGGCTTCCAAAGGATAGGTATAAGCGCCACGATAAGCGACATCGGAGCTGTATGCGACTACCTGTTCGCAGGCAGGACATACAAAGTGGCAGAGGACACGAAGAGCAAGAGCATGCGCGTAGGCATAGAGATGCCACGCTCCGGAGTGGCGCCAGAGCTGGAGCAGATGAGGAAGAAGTTCGGCCTGGACACGAGCTCGCTCGCGAGGATAAGCAGGATAGGCAGCCACATAGCGAAGTCGAAGTCCACAATACTGTTCGCCAACACCAGGCAGATAGTGGAGAGCCTGGGCAACAGGCTGATATACGCGGACAGGCTCAGGAGTTTCGGGGGCATACGCGTGCACCACAGCTCGCTGGACAAGGAGGACAGGATAGCGACCGAGAACGCGTTCAAGTCCGGAGAGGTGAGGAGCATAATCGCGACCAGCTCACTTGAGCTCGGAATAGACGTTGGCGCGGTCGACCTGGTCATACAGTACGGCTCGCCAAGGCAGGCGCTGAGGCTTGCGCAGAGGGTGGGAAGGAGCGGCCATAGCAGGTTCGGGACCGCGAACGGGGTCATAATGGCAACGTCCATCATGGACCTCGTGGAATCCGCGGTGGTGTCGGAGCGCGCAATGAAAAAGCAGTTCGAACTGTTCGGCATGCAGGAGGGGGCCAGCGACGTGCTCTGCACGCAGGTGTGCGGCGTGGCGCTCGACACCGATGGCATAGGCATTGCGGCGCTGCTGAAGATCGTCAATGGGTCCTTCCTATACAGGAACATGAGCGCGGAAGAGCTTACGGCCCTGCTCGAATTCATGTCGACGCACAGGCTGATAGGCTTCGACGGGAAGACGATTACAAGAGGGAGCAGGACGAGGGCGTACTACTACGACCACCTGAGCGTCATACCTGACACGAGGAGGTTCGCAGTCAAGAACATACTGAGCAACAAGATAATATCTAGCCTGGACGAGAGGTTTGTCACGGCGAACCTTGACGAGGGCTCCGTTTTCGTAACGAAGGGCCTGCCATGGAAAATAATTTCCATAGACAAGGACGTGCTGAGCGTAGAGCCGTCAACAGACGTCGATGCGGCTGTGCCTGACTGGGAAGGGGAGGACATACCTGTGAGCAGGGAAGTTGCGCGCGACGTTATAGCTACGGTCGCGTCTCCGAAAGGCTCTGATAAGTGGTCGGTAAGGATTGGCGAAGAGCTACTGAAGAAGATAAGTGAATTTGCAGTAGAGCAAGAGGCCTGCTATGGCATAGGTACGGGGAAGGTGGTGATAGAGAGCCTGCAGGACTACAGGATAATACACACAGGGCTCGGGACGCAGGGCAATTCCGCACTCGCGAGGCTGCTTGCCTACATGATATCCGCCAAGACTGGCAGGAGCATAATAACGAAGATATCGCCCTACATGGTCCTGCTGGAGATAGGCAGGGAGATTGACCTGCACCAGATGCTGAAGTCCGTAAGCCGCAAGTCGGCGCAGAACCTCCTGAAGGGCTCGCTAGAGGAGACCGAGCTGTTCAGGTACAGGTTCACCAACGTAGCAAAGATCTTCGGAATAATCGAACGCGATGCCTCGCTCTCGAGGTCCATAGTGAAAAGGCTGATAAGGCTGTACAAGGGCACTCCGGTATATGCTGAGGCCGTAAGGGACACAATGAACAACTTCTATGACATGGAGTCGCTCGGCGAGATGTTCGAAGGCATAGGCAGCGGAAGCATAACGCTCGTGGAAGTGAGGCTGGACGCGCCTTCTCCGCTCTCGAGGGCCATCCTCGAGTCTTCCTATTATGCAAAGGAACTGGTATCCCCATTGCTGCCAAGCAGCGAGATAGTGGGATCCTTCGTGGACTCGTTGATGAACAAGGACATAAATCTGCTGTGCACGTACTGCGGATTCAGGTTCTCGCGGGACCTGAAGGGGCTCAAGGAGCAGAAGAGCGTATCGTGCCCGAGCTGCCACAGCCCGATGGTATGCACGTACAGCGACGAATATAATGACGTTGTGAAGAAAAGGATCGCGAATGCCAGGCTGCGCGGCAAGGACCTTCTCGTCCTTAAGGATGCGCTGAAGGAAGCGGACATGTTTTCCACGTACGGCTACAGGGCGGCGGTAGCTCTCAGGGTATACGGGATAGGGCCGAGAACTGCGGCTCGCGCGCTGATGATGTTCAGGGAAAACGATGCCCAGTTCTTCATGGACCTGCTTGAGGAGCAGAAGAGGTTCATACGCACAAGGAAATACTGGACGATATGAGGCTTATTCCTGCTTCTTTACGTGTATGCCCCGCTCCATAGGTATAACCTTCATCTTCGCGTTCTCGAATTGCATCGCGTTCTCCCTCCCGTTGAAGTATGTGTGCAGGAAAACCGCTATGGCCGACACTGAGCTGTGCGGTTGCGCGGTTATCGACACGTTGAAGTCTGCCGCGTCGATAAGGCGCTGCGCGAGCGCGTCGGTCAGCGAAACGATCACCATGATGTTCTTGTATGTCCTGAGAGAGTGGTTGACCTTCTGCACTGGAAGCCCGTACTGCGTGAGAAATATCTTCTTGTAGTTGGGCGAGTCGCTCATCATCTTCTTGTAGTCTGCGTTGAACGATATAGCAAACTTGCCGCCCCAGACATCCGATATCTTGCCAACAGCGTTGGCCACCTTCCTGTCCTCATTACATGTGAACGATATTTTAGATGCCCCGAACGCCCTTGAGGTCATGCATATGTCGGTCATCACTTCCCGAGTGCACTTTCCGACCACAAGCACCGATATCATTTCCCCATCCGTTACCATTTTGGGTGCAATATTAATATGCGTGCATGAATTATGCGGCCTGCTGCTGGACCGGTCCGCTGTTTCCGCCATCCTGCTGGCCCAGCATCTCCTGGGCGTCCACGACCTTCGCGCCGCCGGACAGGCGCATGAGCCTTACCCCGCTTGCGCTTCTTCCAGTCTCCCTTATGTCCGTGGCGGAAAACCTTATCGCTATTCCCTCGGAGCTTATGAGTATTACGCTGCCGTCCTCTGACACCTTCAGCGACTTCACGACATTTCCGGTCTTCGGAGTTATCTTTATGTTGAGCACGCCTGTGCCTCCGCGCCCCTGCAGCCTGTACTTGTCGGCCTCTGTGACCTTTCCGAAGCCGTTCTCCGTTATTGAGGCAATCTTATCTCCGGGCTTTACCTCTATCATGTTTGTGATCCTGTCGTCACCTGCAAGCTTTATGCCGCGCACGCCGTACGCGTTCCTGCCCATTGACCTTACCCTGTTCTCGTCGAACCTTATCGCCTTGCCGTTGCGCGTGGCTATGAAGAGCTCCGACTTGCCGTCTGAGAGGCATACGTCTACAAGGCTGTCGCCTTCGTCCACGTTTATCGCCCTTATCCCAGTGGACCTCGGCCTGGAGAACGCCATGGCGCTCACCCTTTTCACTATGCCTTTCTGCGTTGCGAAGGCGATGAACTTGCCTTCGAAGGTGCGGGTGTTGACTATCTTCTCTATCTTCTCCCCTTCCTCGAGCTTCACCATGTTGACCGCGGCCTTCCCTGCCGTATACCTGCCTTCCTCAGGCACCAGATACGCCTTGAGCCAGTATGCGGACCCCTTGTTGGTGAGCATGAGCAGGTAGTCCTTTGACATGCAGTAGAGCACCTGCTTCACGCGATCGCCCTCCTTAGGCTGTATGGCTATGACTCCGCGGCCTCCGCGGTCCTGCTCCTTGTAGGTATCCGCAGGCAGCCTCTTCAGGTAGCCGTTGCTGGTTAGTATTACGCTTACCTCCTCGTCGACGACAAGGTTCTCCCTGGTTATCTCGATGCCGGACAGGTCGCCGATGACCTTCGTCCTCCTTTCACGCGAGTACTTGTCCCTGACTTCGGCCGTCTCCTCCGCTATTATCCTGTACACTTCGGCGTCATTTCCGAGTATCTGGTTGTATCTACCTATCTGGCCCTTCAGCTCCACCTGTTCGGCCGCGAGCGACGTGGTCTCGAGGTTGGTGAGCTTGCTGAGCTTCATGTGGCCTCCTTCGTGTCGGCGCTGCCCTTTATTATGTTGATGGTGTTGTCTATGTCGTTGACAGCTATCACAAGCCCGTCGACTATGTGCAGCCTGTCGGTGGCCACCCTGAGCTCGTATCTCGTCCTAGCCTTCACGACCTCTATCCTGTGTTCCACGAATATCTTGATGTACTGCTTAAGGTTGAGCGTAACGAGCCTCTTGCCTATCACGGCTATGTTCGCTATGGGCAGAGTTAGCTGCAGCGAGGTGTGCTTGTAGAGCATGTTGAGCACGTACTCCGTGTTCGCGTCCTGCTTCAGGTCTATGGTGACCCTTATGTCGCCCTTGCTGCTTTCGTCCTTCACTCCTGATATCTCAGGCAGCTTCTTCTCCTTGGCAAGCAGCGCTATCTGCTCCACCATTGTCGCCTTGTTCACAGTGTATGGAATTTCTGTTATCACTATGCGGTTCCTGTGGCCGTTCTCCTCCATCTCCGTGACTCCCCTTATGGTCACCGAGCCCCTGCCGGTCAGGTATGACGATATGAGCGATTCGGAGTTGAATATGACGCCGCCTGTCGGGAAGTCCGGACCCTGTATGTGTTTAATCAGCTCCACGTTCCCTATTTCGGGATTCTCGATGTATGCGAGTATGGCATTGCACAGCTCTCTCAGATTGTGGGGCATTATGCTAGTGGCTACCGCGACCGCTATTCCTGACGCGCCGTTCAGCAGCAGGTTAGGGATCTTTGCCGGAAGAATCTCCGGCTCCGTCTCGGTGTTGTCGAAATTTGGCACGAACGGCACTGCTTCCTTGTCGAGATCCACCAGCATGTCCTCTGCCAGGGTCTGCAGTCTTACCTCGGTGTATCTCTGCGCCGCTGGAGGGTCGCCGTCGATAGAACCCATGTTTCCCTGGCCCTCCACCAGGGTGTGGTTCATCGTGAATGTCTGCGCCATCCTGGTAAGGGTATCGTATATCGCAGTGTCGCCGTGCGGATGGTACTTTCCCATCACGTCTCCGACTATCCTTGCGCTTTTCTTGGTTGGATGGCCGTGGGTGTTTCCCATGGCGTGCATCGAATACAGTATCCTCCTCTGCACAGGCTTGAGGCCGTCCCTCGCATCCGGGAGCGCCCTGCTTATTATTACGCTCATGGCATAGTCTATGTAGTCCGATTGCATCTCGTTCTCTATCGGCATATCGATTATGTCAGGCATGGCGTCACCTCATATGTCAAGGAACGACACCTCTGTGGCGTGCTCCTCTATGAATTTCCTCCTTTCAGGCACACTTACGCCCATCAGTATTGAGAAAATAGCGTCCGCCTTCTGCGCGTCGGTTATCGTTATGCGCTTCAGCACCCTCGCCTTCGGATCCATCGTCGTCTCCCAGAGCTGCTCTGGGTTCATCTCCCCGAGACCCTTGTACCTCTGCAGCGCCGCCTTCTTCTCGTACTTCTCCATCAGGGCGTTCAGCTCTGCGTCGGTGTAGGCGTACGACACCTCCTTGCCCCTTGACACTCTGTATAGCGGCGGCTGCGCCACGTATATGTGGCCTTTCTCTATGAGCGGCCTCATGTACCTGTAGATGAACGTGAGCAGGAGTGTCCTTATGTGGCTCCCATCGACGTCTGCATCCGTAAGGAGTATCACCTTGCTGTACCTTATCTTGTCCGGATTGAACGTGCTTTCTATACCTGTGCCAAGGGCCGTCACAAGAGCATGCAGCTCCGCATTGTTGAATATCTTTTCCATTCCCGCCTTTTCGACGTTCAGCACCTTGCCCCTTAGGGGCAGTATTGCCTGATACAGCCTGTCGCGGCCGTCCTTGCTCGAGCCTGCCGCGCTCCTGCCCTCCACTATGAACAGCTCGGTCTTCTCGGGATCGGATATCGTGCAGTCCGCGAGCTTGCCGGGCAGGACAGTGCCCTCGAAGCCGCTTTTCTTCCTCGCCAGGTCCCTCGCCTTCCTTGCCGATTCCCTTGCTTCCGCGGCTGCTGACACCTTCTCGATTATGCTGCCTGCATCTGACGGGTTTTCTTCCAGGAAGGTGCTGAACCCATTGTAGAGCACCGAATCCACTATGCTCTTCACGTTGATGCTGCCGAGCTTCTCCTTGGTCTGCCCCTCGAATTCGGGATTCTGCATCAGCACGCTAACTATCGCAATCAGACCCTCCCTCGTGTCTTCTCCCGTGACTCCGATCTGCGGCTTCTTTGAGCCGTTGCCATTCCCGCTCCTCTTGCCGAGATAGTTAGTTATCGCCCTTGTTATTGCTGTGTGGAACCCGGTCACGTGCGAGCCCCCTTCCCTAGTCCTTATGTTGTTTACGAAGGATACGAGCTCTTCGCTGTAGTTCTTCACATACTGGAGTATTATGCTGACAGCTGTGCTGTCAACGGCCTTCGATATGCTTATCGGCCTCGAAACCGCTTCGGTTCCGTTCCTGAGGTAGTCGAGGAATTCCATCATTCCGTTTTCCGATTTGTATACGGTTTCCTTCTTCTCCTCGCCGCGCTCGTCCGCGAATATTATGTTGAGCCCTGGATTCAGGAATGAGATGTCGCGAAGCCTCTCGTCAAGCTCTATCGAGTCGAAACTGTCTATGGAAAAGATGCCTGTATCCGGCTTGAACTTGATTGTTGTGCCGGTATCCTTCGCACTGGCATCGCCGATGATTTCGAGCCCTGATGTGGGAGCGCCTCTGCTGAACGTTTCCCTGTATACCTTGCCGCCTTTCTTTACGGTCACGACCGTGTATTCGGAAAGCGAGTTTACAACCGTGAGCCCAACCCCGTGAAGCCCTCCGGAGACCTTGTACACCTTGTTTGCGAACTTGGCGCCTGCGTGTATCGACGTCATTATGACCTCAAGCGCAGGCTTGCCTTCTTTCTCCATTATGTCGACAGGTATGCCCCTGCCGTCGTCTGACACCTCTGCCACGTCGCAGTTGTCGTCTCGTGTAAGTGTTATCCTTATGTTCTTGCAGTAGCCGCCGACCGCCTCGTCAACGCTGTTGTCTATCACTTCATAGAGTAGGTGTATAAAGCCAGGGCTGCCCGTGGATCCTATGTACATTGCGGGTCTTTTCCTTATTCCCTGCGGGCCCGAAAGAACCGTTATGTCTTTTGCTGTGTACTCTCCGTCTTCCATAGATACCATTGGTCCTGTTTATGTCTAACTTTGCGTGAATTACTATCGAAGAAATGCTCGCTATTAACCTTTTTGTTTTCACATTTAAATGCCTTTTGATTGGATTAAGGAGCATGGAAAAGGCAATGGTTAAATATAAAAAACGCACAATTGCTTTTGATGGAAGTCGAAGCAAGGCTATGGGGCAAAATGCAGGGCAAGAAGGTGGAGTGCACAGCGTGCGCAAGGAGGTGCAGGATACCTGAAGGAGGACATGGATTCTGCTTCGTCAGGAAGAATGTCGGGGGAAAACTTGTGCTGTCTGCGTATGGCATGATAAATGCGATGCAGATAGACCCTATAGAAAAGAAGCCTTTCAGCCATTTCATGCCGGGAACATACGTGCTCGGCATAGGCACTTCGTCATGCAACTTCGGATGCGCCTTCTGCCAGAACCATAACATATCGAAAGACCATGAGATAACCGGCATCTACATGCCTCCAGAAAGCATTGTCGATATGGCGCTGGAGAATGGCGTGGAAGGCATAGCGTATACGTACAATGAGCCGGCGATATTCATAGAGTATGCGCTCGACGTCGCAAGGCTTGCGCATGAGAAGGGGCTCTACAACCTGTTCGTTACAAACGGATTCCTCACAAAGGAAGCAGTGCGCTCCATGAAAGGGTTGATTGATGCGGTAGTAGTGGATTTCAAGGGAAATGGGGATGAGAAGTTCGCCAACAAGTATGAGGTTGTGACATCTAACGCGCCGATAAAGGATGCGTTGATTTGGCTGAAGAGTGCAGGTATTCACATAGAGCTCACTGACCTTATAGTGCCGCGCGTCGGCGACTCTCTGGAAGAATGCGATCGGCTGACCAAATGGGTGCATGACGCGCTCGGCGCGGACACGCCTTTGCATTTCACACAGTTCCATCCTGATTACAAGATGCTCGATTATCCGGTAACGGAATACAAGACCCTCGAAGCCCATTATGAGATCGCCAAGAAGAATGGCCTGAACTATGCGTACATAGGCAACACGCTCAACGAGCACGAGAGTACGTATTGCCCTGTCTGCGGCAGCCTTGCCATAGGCAGAAGGGGACTGTACCTTACAGAGTGGGCACTCGATGAAAAAAACAGATGCAGGAACTGCGGCACCGTGATACCCGTTGTCGGTGGCAGGCCCAAAAAGCTCAGACATGACGGAATACGTGCGCTATATTGATATATTTTTAGCTACCTAGGTTTATGGTGAGCGACATGCCGAAGCAAGTCATAATAATAGGGGCTGCGGGTAGGGACTTCCACGATTTCAACGTTATTTTCAGGGACAATCCGGAATATGAAGTGGTGGCCTTCACAGCTGCGCAGATACCGTACATAAACAATAGGTCTTACCCAAAGGAGCTGAGCGGAAGGCTTTATCCTCACGGCATTGCGATACATGATGAATCGGAGCTTCCTGCTCTGATAAGAAAATACAAGGCAGATATATGCGTGATGGCGTACAGCGACCTTCCGTACTCAACAGTGATGGACAAGGCAAGCCTGGTCAACGCGAACGGTGCCGACTTCTGGCTGATAGCACCGGAGAAGGCCATGATAAAGTCGTCAAAGCCAGTGATAGCAGTGTGTGCCGTCAGGACTGGATGTGGCAAGAGCCAGACTTCGCGATACATTGCAAAGGCGTTCAGGAGCAGGGGACTGAAGGCTGTGGTAATCAGGCACCCCATGCCTTACGGCGTATTGAAGGACCAGATCGTCCAGAGATTCGCAAAGCTTTCCGACCTAGACAAGTATGACTGCACGATAGAGGAGAGGGAGGACTACGAGCCGCACATAAGGAACGGCTTCGTGCTGTATTCAGGGGTCGATTACGGCAGGATACTGAAGAAAGCGGAGAATGAGGCTGACGTGATAATATGGGACGGGGGAAACAATGACGCACCATTCATCAGGCCGGACCTGCTCATAACGGTAGCTGACCCGTTCAGGGCCGGAAACGAACTTGACTACTACCCAGGCAACGAAGTGGCCAGGATGGCTGACGTGCTGCTGATAAACAAGGTCAACTCCGCCCCTAAGAAGAAGGTTAGCGAGGTGGCGAAAAATCTAAGGGGGATAAACGGGACGGCGAAGATTATTTACTCTGCGTCTGATGTGTTTGTAGACGACCCTGCAGAGGTAAGGGGAAAGAAGGTGCTTGTGATAGAGGATGGTCCTACGATAACGCATGGAGGCATGCCAATCGGCGCTGGAACTGTCGCAGTGAAGAAGTATAAGGCTGCTAGCGTCGTAGACGCGAAGAAGTATGCAGTAGGCGAGATACTTGCGACGTACAAGAAGTACCCGCGCCTTGGCAAGGAGCTCCCTGCGATGGGCTATGGGGCAAAGCAGGTGAAGGACCTTGAGCGAACCGTCAATGGGGCGAAATGCGACGCAATAGTCTCTGCCACGCCTACGGACCTCAACACGGTCATAAGGGCTAACAAGCCGATAATACAGGTGCATTACGAGTTGAGGCCGATAGGGAAGGGCCTTGATGCGATAATATCAAAGTTCGCTGACGGTGTGCATGCATGAAATATCGCGTTCTGCTCCTCTCCCTGCTAATCATAGGCATAGCCGATTCAGCATACACTGTCGTAGTGCACTTCAGCCCTGCGGCGCTCTACTGCCCGTCGGTTAATACGGTGGTGAACTGTGCGAAGGTGTTGCAGAGCCAGTACTCGAGCGTGGCAGGAGTGCCGCTTGCCGTGCTCGCGCTCGTCTGGACAGTCGTGGCTGCGGTACTTTTCCTGCGCGCCGACAGGAAACGGATGGGCTTCGTGGTGAATGTCTGGGCAATAGTTGGAATTGTAGGGGTCTTCTATTCGGTTGCGGCGATGGCCTCACTTGGCAATATATGCATATACTGCTCGCTTCTTGATGCGATAATAGTGCTTTCCGTGCTGTTCCTGTATCTTGGAGGCAAAGAAAAAGAAACTACCAAGACGACGCCATGAATAGTTATAAATAATGTTGCGAGGATAAAAGTATCTGTGACTTATTTTGGGCCCGTAGCTCAGCTTGGTCAGAGCGGCTGGCTCTTAACCAGTAGGTCGGGGGTCCAAATCCCCCCGGACCCGTGTTAGCTCCAATTAGCGTGAGGTTTCGTGATGCGCTGCCTTACGGCTGCATCCAGTCTATCTCATAGTACTCGTGCCTGCTCCTCGGCAGCTCTATCTTTCTTACCTTGTAGTAGGTGACTGCGGTCTCCCTGTCGACTATCCCGAGTATAAGCTCCATCCTTTTCCCTATCGCCTGCTCTATGGCAGATGCCAGCTCCCTGCCGCCTATGTACTCCTCCTCGCTCAGCGACAGCATCGCGTACTTCGGCGGGTACTTTGGAGGGAAACACGCCTCTCCACCGATCCTGTGGTACAGTATGTAGTCTATGGCTGTCTTCTTGCCTGCTGTGCCGCCCTTTCCAGGTATCGCGAGTATGAACGTCTTCCTGACTGAGTGCGCGACCCTGATCGCGCGCGCCCATTCCGATATTAGCATCCTCGAGTTCTGCGGGAACACCTGTATCACGTGCTTCGAGTGCATCCAGTTGTCGTCCTTTACGGGCCTCGCGCCCGGGAAGTACACCCTGAAGTGGGTGCCGAACTTGAACCCGGTCTTTATCACGAACCCCTTGGTCCTCCAGTCCTCGTACACCTGATAGAGCATTTTGAAGTCGGACCTCCTTGCGCTTGCCGCCTTCTCGACATCGGCTTCGGTCGCGTTCTGCAGCTTCAGCATCTTTCTCGACATCAGGAACACAGTCTCGAATATGTCGAGCTTGTTCATCTTGCCGCGGTCAGCGGCCTTGTAGGTGCCGTACTGGCCTATCCAGAACCTGTCGTATATGTCGCGCGCCTCCTCTTCCGAGTCTATTATCGTGAAGAGGTCATCCTTGAAGAACACTCCGGTAAACTTGTACTTTGGAAGGTCGAGCGCCTGCGCAGGGTATCTCTTCACGGGAAGCGTGTTCGGCTCGGCGTACTTGTGGTCGGCGTACTTCGCGATCAGGCCCCTGTCCCTCCAGTCCTTGTACGAGAAGTACCTGGCGATCAGTTTTTTTGTCTTTGAGAAAATCGCCGCTGCATCGTTGAACGAGAGCGCTTTGCCTTTTGCCGTGCATTCCGCGTTCCTCACATCCATCAGGTACAACAGCTCCTCCGGCTTTATCTTCAGCTCCCCAGCTATGTCGGTGCCGAAGTTCCCTTTTGCCAGTATGTCGCGCGTAGACTGGTCTGCCGGCGTGATGTTTGTCTTCGATATGAATTTCAGGGATAGCATTCATGCACCTATGCGGGGCGATGCCCGTGCCTGGACATCAGTTCCTCCTCTGCAAAGCTGGGCTCGGCAGGGATTATTATAGTTAGCAGCCTTCCTTTATCATCTTTTGCATGCATGGCAGAGAGTGATGCCAAATCCGCCAGAACAATGTTCTGGGATGGCCGGCCTATGTCAAATATCGCGAGCACCTTCCTTGATCCGAGTATCTTATACCCTCGCTCCTTTTCGGCGAAGAGCAGCCTGTCTATCGCCTCTCTCAAGCTCATGCTAGACGCGCCAGTCGAATCGTAGTCAACAAGGACCATGGTGTGGTTGCCGCGTT
Source organism: Microcaldota archaeon (assembly GCA_027365215.1). Classification (GTDB taxonomy): domain Archaea; phylum Micrarchaeota; class Micrarchaeia; order Micrarchaeales; family Micrarchaeaceae; genus JAMCYG01. The sequence goes on along the minus strand of DAHXNT010000001.1, from coordinate 27,082 downwards.
CCATGTTCTTATTTATGACGTCGATGAACGATATCGGCCTGTAGTTGTCGTGCCAGAAAGGAATGGTCGTGGTAGGGCCGAACTTGTAGATGTCCAGGCCTGATTCGCCTATCGCCGCAGTGAACACAGATGCCGCATGGTATACGATGACACCGGCGCCGCGCTTCTCGGCTGCCTCGAGCACTATCTGGTGCGTGGTTGCGACCAACGGGTCCCCAGGCACCATTATTGCTATGTCATTTGATACCGCTTCGTCTACGAGCCTGCCGGATTTCTCCTCGAGATCGCTTCTGCTTATTTCCGTGATTGCACGCTGCCGGCCGATCTCTGCTTTTATAAAATCCAGATAATCCTGTGATATTGTGCTGGTGTATCTCTCGAAGTAGATGCGCGATGCCTTCTTCAGCGCGTCAAGGGCCCTGACAGAAATGTCACCCCTGTCCAGCCCTAGCCCCACAAGCATCAGCACCATGGAATTGCCTTCCAAGAATTGGATAAAAATCAGTCGGTTATCCCGTCAGGGGTTATCCTTATGACGCATTCGCCCTCAGGGAGGTTCGGCGAGTCTACCAGCCTGACTATCCTCTTGCTCTCCTTGCTCTTCCTGAGGTATAGCCTTGTAGTTGCTGCGTGCGCCAGGACATTCCCGCCTATCGGTGTTGTCGGATCCCCGAACATTATTCCAGGGTTGTCCATCACCTGGTTCGTTATGAATACGGCAACGTCGTGCTTGTCGGCCAGTGTCTGCAGTCTGTGCACGTGCTGATTGAGCTTCTGCTGTCGTTCTCCGAGGGCGCCCCTGCCTATGAACTCAGACCTGAACAGGGCCGTCATCGAGTCCACGACTACCAGCTTGACGTTCCTTTCCTGTATCAGCTTGTCGGCCCTCTCTGCTGTCAGTATCTGCAGCTCGGTGGTCGTGGCCCTCACCACCGCTATGTTATTCAGCACCACGTTAGGGTCCAGGCCCTTGGCCTTTGCCATAGACTCTATCCTTTCGGGCCTGAAAGTTCCTTCCGTGTCTATGTAGAGCACCGCCCCTTCAAGGCCGCCATCCTTCTTCGGAAGCTGCGCGTCTACGGAGAGCTGCATGGCGAGCTGCGACTTGCCGCTTGCGAACTTGCCGTATACCTCTGTTATGGAATTCACCTCGACGCCGCCGCCTATCAGGGCGTCAAGTTCCTTCGATCCTGTGGTTATCTTGCCCAGGCTGAGCCTCTTTTCTAGTATCTCGCTTCCCGTGTGGAACTCTAGCGTGGTCGATTCCTTTGCCGCCTGTATGGCCTTCTTCGCGCTTTCTACGCTTATACCGACCAATTCTGATAGCTCGTGCGGGGCGGCGACCGCCACCTTTTCCAGCGAGTCTATTCCGGCAGCGCGCATCTTCTCTGCGGTGGTGCCCCCGACACCTGGCAGGTCCTCAAGCTCCCTTATAGCCTTTTCCTTGGCCATCCACACACTTTAAAATTATTAACAGTAGAATAATGTTGTAAAACTATATAAACCTTTGAAACATAACCCTTACAACGCACCGGGCGCCAAGTAAGAGAGGATAACGTCTACAGCGAGATTATGTTTAATAGGATAAGGCCAGCGTGGGTTACACGCTGGCAAGGCGACCAGTTCTTCACGACCCTCATTGTAGAGAACTCGCTAGTAGTATTTTTGATTGATACATTTATAAACCTTTCCGATTAGCTGAATTGTGGTAGTATGCAGTTTATGACACTTAACAGGAATGCGGTGATAATTGCCATACTTATGGGAATTATGATGTTTATCGCAGGCGGCTATCTCGGCCCGTTCTTCCTTCTGTTGATGGTGTATTTTGTCTTTGTGTCTGGCGCAGTCACATACATGAAGAAGAGCAGGAAGAAGAGGATGGGGCTATACCAGGAGGCGCGAGGCCCTAAAAACGTCATAGCCAACGGCCTGATGCCGCTAGTATTCGCGCTCGGAGTGCTTGTAGCTAGGCTTTCTGGACTTGATTCGTTGGTATTGGTGATGCTTGTGGGCTTCATATCGAGCGTGGCAAGCGTAACTGCCGACAAGTTCAGCAGCGAGGTAGGCGTGCTCGGCGGGCGGCCCATAGAGCTTTTCAGCTTCAAAAAGGTAAGGCGGGGCAGATCCGGCGCGGTTACGCCATTGGGTATAATTGCGGGGTTCATAGGCGCTTTTGTCATTGGCGTGACGGTGTTCCTTGTTCCTGCCAACGGCGGCTCGATTATTGGAACTGGATCGCTGATGGTGTTCAATGGTCCAGAAGCTGGGGTAATAGCGGTTATAGTCACGTTCGCAGGGCTCGTCGGCACGATAGTGGATTCCGTTTTCGGATATTTTGAAGAGAGAGGATACGGCAACAAGTACACTTCCAACTTCATCTGCAGTGTCATAGGCAGCGCGATAGGAATGGCTCTATACATTGCTATCGTATAGGATATGGTTACGCGAGTGTAGTCTAGCCTGGTAGGACGCGAGCTTCCCAAGCTCGTGACCCGGGTTCAAATCCCGGCACTCGCATTTGCGTTTACTAGGAAGTTTACTTGGATCCTGTTGATTCCTTTTCTGACGTGTTTGTGGTCTCATGCATGGTCTTGCGTAGGAGTTGATCGGATGGGAAGACTTTCTTATTAAATAAGTCGGTTAAGACCCGCATCCTTGCCACTACGTCCACCTTGCCGTATGGGTGCAGTGCCTCATCGTCATGCTTTTCTTTCGCGATATTTTCATATTTCCATAATGCCTGCACGAACAGCCTGACAGACAGGCTCACTTCTTTCTTCGCGGACAGCGATTTTAACGTATTATTGATCAATGCGCTGGCGAAACTCTCATCGTGCTCTATATTCTTAGAGGCGTCAACCCTTCGCAGCTCTTTGTCGATCACGTAAATTATCTCTCCCAATTCCTTCGCCTGCACATCAGCCTGTGCCGAGACATGGGTGAGGCTTTCCCTGAGATTTATAATTTCTTCGGCACGCTCCATGAGGTTGCGTTCCTTCTCCTTGAACAACTTCAGTTCGGTAGGTATGTCGACGGTCTGCTGCTTGCCCTCGCGTGTATTATCGTAGTTTTTGCTGTTTGCTATTTGTTTTGCCATGAACATTCGCCCTCGTGTACGTTGCTGAAACTATGTGCACTTTCAAATATATAGGATTTGCCATAGGAAAATTTCCTAGTCTTGTACGTAACACCGCACACCTTACCTGATGTATGATGGTTTTTCTCCGCTTCCAGGCAGGCCGGGCTGCCCTATGCCTTGTATGTTCGAGAACATCTTCTCCTCGAGCTCCTTTATCTGCGTATTGACGGTGTTGGCAAGCTTGTCCAGGTCCGAGGTGTCCATTTTGAGGCCAAGCCTCTTCGACAGTATTTTTATCACACTCTTGGCTGCGTTCGGGTCTATGTTGAGCGCGGTCTCGCCCATCAGGCATATGCCATCGATGCCCATGCTCTTCGCATACGCTATCAGCATGCCCGCCGATCCCACTATAGTGCCGCGCGATTCCCCGAATATCGCTCTGGAATTCGAGAACTCTTTTACAATCCTCTTGCTTGTGGCGTTCGCGTACACGTTGCTGGTTGCCGACTCGTGCTGCGAGGCGTAGCCGCCTATCGTGTATATGAATGAGCCCTTCAGGCGCTCCTTGAAGAAGCTAGCTATCTTGTAGTTTACCGCGTACTGCCCCCTCTGGGTTATCGCCTGCGTGTCGCCGGTCAGTATCACGATGTCGTGGCCTATCGACTTAGATGTATGCGCCAGATAGAACCTGTTGTTCAGCAGCCTTACGGTACCGTTCTTCAGCATGACAACGTTGTGAGGGAAGTATGTTGACGTAAGGGTGGCAAACCTCTTGGCTTTGAGCTCCTTTATCATGTGCTTCGCAACGAGCCTGCCGACGCTGCCAAGGCCAGGAAGCCCGACGATCATTATGGGATCGTTGAGCCTGAAATTCTTTCTTGTGTGTATAGTACTTGATGCTAGCATTCTGCGCGCCCGGAATCGGCAGCTTTCAGATGCCGATGTTATAAAGAGTATCTTGTTTTTCCCTTTTTATCTTTTCCTTTTCTACTTGGTATATCATGTCCTTGGAGAATTCCTTGATAGTGTCAACAGCCTTCTTTATCTTCGCTTCGGCCTCCACATAACTGGTCCCGCTCGCGTGGAACCTGTATTTGGGTGCGCTTATGTATCCCACGTCGACACCCTCGCTTGTCACTTTGGTGAACAGCTTCCTCAGGTCCTCGATGCCGCTCTTCGTGTTTTGCGTCGATATTGTCGCTATGTATGATACCTCGTGCTTCTTCTCCTTCATGTTCGCCTTTATCGTGTCTATCAGCACTTCCTTGAGCTTCTTAGGTATGTCTATCGAGGCATAGCTGTCCGCGTTTTCGGTGGCGCTGATGACGAATTCGGCGTATGAAGGGAATCCGCTGCCTATCTTGGCGAATATCGCATCCTTCTCGGACTGCAGGCCGGCAACTTTTATCGCCTGCTGGATCAGGCCGTGCAGCCTGTTCTCCATGTTGTACCTGCCGATCCTCTCCTTGGATTCCTTCGGCGTGACCTTCTTAAGCGATATGTCTATTGTGTTCTTGTACTTATCTATGAAGATTACCTTGCACACCACCTTCTGCCCCTGGTGTATGAACTCGTGTATGTTCTTTATCCAGCCAGAGGAGACCTCCTTTATCGGCATGAAGGCCTCGATGTTGTTGTATTCGACAAGGCGGCAGTATGCGCCGAACTTCGTTATCTTTGCTATCTCTACAACGAGCAATTCTCCGACTTTTGGGTTTCTTCCTTCTTCCTGCATTTTAAATCACATTATAGCGAGCTCAAGCAACGGGGCCGATTATCTGGCTATCTCCAGCTTCTTCTTGGTCCTGCCGCCGTACACCCTCTCCACTATGTAGCCGCATTCGCTGCATTTTAACATTAGCTTCTGGCGTTTCCCGAGTTTTATTACCGTGGCCTTTCCCTTTACCTTTCCTTGGTAACCGGTTCTCTTCCTTACGGCCCTTCTGGTGCCTATTGACAGCCCGCTGGCAGGCCTCGATGTGTACAAGGATGATAGGTGTATCGTGTGCTTGCGGCACTTCGGGCAGTATACTCTTATCTGTTTTGGTGCTTCCATGCTGATTACCTTGATTTAAAGCTTATAATCTTCAACGCCATCTATTTTAACGTAATGTTTATTATCATGAGTGGTCAGGGCCTGGCACATACCTTATTGTTCTCGAGGTATTTCATATCATCTTCGTCTTCTATTTCTACTAACTGGTCTTTTTCAAGAGGCCCTATTCGGTTTCCGGAAGGAAGAGTTATCTCAGGCACTGATATCAGCACTTTCAACATCTTCCTAGTGCCATCTTCAGGTTTGCCATCTGGATTCTTGATTCCGTAGTTTTTTATTACACTTAACAGATCGTTGTAGAAGTTCCTTTCCTCCTCAGGTATCGGCTGTGGTAACGGTTTCGAGTACGCCGCGTATATTATTATCTTCTTTTTCCTTGCCGCAACTATCAGGTTTACCGTTTGAATGGCGTTCGATATCGCGGCCTGCCCTTCAAGTGTTGACTTGTCTGCATTCTTAACGAATTCTTCTATGTCCGAGTAGAATTGTTTCTGTACTAGCGTAAGCTTGTTAGTCTGCTTTTCTTTTTGATAGACGGTCCAAATATAATCAAAATTGATATTATTGTCCATTAGAACCCCAGAGTTCCGCTAATACTATCGCTGAAATTGAATTTCGTGTTAAAATATATAAATTGGTTTTATTTTTTTATGTTATATAAGAGTAAGGGAAGTCCGAATAGTGGAATTGTGGGGTGTACCTAGTTCTTAGCGAGGGGTGGATTTGAACCACCGGTCTTCGGGTTATGAGCCCGACGGGCACTCCAGACTACCCTACCTCGCTCTGTCTCGTACGAATAAGTAGTTAAACGTAAATCTAATAAAAAAAGAAATTATATAATACATTCTCAAGGAGCAGGCATCAACGCTTCCTCCTTCTTTGTGATTTCGGCTTCGGGATAGATCAGTTTTCTGGCCTCTTCCCTATCCATCCTAACGAAATCACTCTTGCAAATATTACACTTAAAGCCGTTCTCGAACGCCGCATCAAACGTGAAAACGACCTTATCCTTCTCATAGCATGTCTTGCATACGAAATAATCGTTGCATTCGTCGTTTATCACAGACTTAACCTTGTTGTTGCTATTTATGTAATCAAGGAAGTACGGCAGCTTGTTTGCGTTTATGTACCACGCGAAAGAGAGCCAGCCGTTCGTGTTCTTGGTAACGTAGTAATTCGTTATTCCATACTCCTGTGCGATGTTCAGTATCCGCCTAACGGCGTTTATCTTCATATCAAGGGTCTGGGCGATCTCTTCGTCGCTCGTAGGAGTTTCAAGAAGGTTTAACACCTCCATCACCCTCTTGCTTATGTTCTTCGTTATGTAATTCACAGCCACTGAGTTGGACGATATTATGTTCAACACTTTCCTAGAGTCTTCTACCGAAGGGATGTTTACCGATATCTTTGCCTTCCTCTTGCGCTGTACGGAAGTCGCGTCTGCGGTCCTCTTCACCTGCTTCGCCGCTGACTGCACCCTCTTTCCAAAGTACGTTTTGTTCTTCTCTGCCCTGTTCTTGCTGTGTATTGCCGTACCTCCGACTGCCTTTTTTAGTACTTTATTTACATGCCTGTCAGCATTTCCTTTAATGGTGCCTTTGGCATTCCTTACATTTCTCGAATCTGCCGTGCGGCGTGCAATCCTTTTATTGGTAGGATTTGCCCTTCTCACACCAGCTTTTACCTGATGTGCCTTATTCCTCTTAACAGTGACGGACTTTGCCTTATTTTTAGCCATGGAAGTACCTGTTTTTATCTTATTTTATAAGTAGATGGAGTGGAAGGGCCTGAGCCCCAATATCTTCTTGGGACATATTCTAATATATATACCTTACTAAAGGACCGATTGCAATATTACCAACGTACGGAACCACAAAATCGCAACTTCCAGTATACAGAAAAGTATAATAATGATGAAGTACCTTATTGGACATGCTTTTTAACGCTATATAGTGATATTCATGAGCATGTACGGACAGATAAGGTCTACCCTAATAAACGAATACAAAGAGAGGCCGCAGGTCTACAAGGACAAGATAACCAACTGGAACGCGCAGGGTCCGATAATCAGAGTCGACCATCCGTCAAACCTCCCAAGGGCAAGGTCACTTGGATACAAGGCAAAGCAAGGGATAATAGTTGTAAGAGTCAGGCTTAAGGGAGGAAGGAAGAAAAGGGCAGCTCCGGGTGGAGGCAGGAAGCCTTCCAAAGCCGGAAGGATGTTCACGCGAGACATATCCATGAAGGCCATAGCGGAAAACAGGGCAGCTACGAAGTTCGGAAACTCTGAAGTGATAAATTCATATTTTGTCGGGAGCGCCGGATCATTCAAGTATTACGAGGTAATACTGATCTCCAAAGGCTCGCCGGCGTCTAAATCGCCATCATATTCTGTGATAGCCAGCAAGAACGGTAGGGCCGCAAGGGGCCTCACGAGCGCAGCCACAAAGTACAGGGGTCTAAGGCGCAAGCACCGTTAAGGCAAGGTAGATGGCGCTGCCTCATGCCATACATAACGCATTCGAGAAACAGCCCAGAGCTGCTCGGCGCATGCTCTATTGTAGGGAAGCTCTTTTCTCACAGCGCCGTTGTTGGAAGGGGTGTGAAGCCCCTCACCAAGGTAATAACTGACGCAAGGTCTAAGGGCTTCAAGAAAATAATAATACTCGGCAGATCAGGAAAAGGGCCGATGTACGCGCGTCTGATAACCACATATGACGCCGCCAATAGATACGCAACGGCTTCATCATACACGTTAAGCAAGTCTGGACGCAGCATAACAATAAAAAACAAGTCCGGTGTTGGAGATGGCAGCAAAAGCATCACGACCGAAGCCGAAGATTCAGAGGAATGAAGGGTACACGTGCAGCATAGCGCTGCCGGAATCCGGCTCTGCAAGATATGGAACGGTGCTGCATGGCGGAAAGTACAAGAGAAGCGTGATATCCATAACGCGCACCGCGGCCGGGACAACCATAGAAATAAGGGCGCTGGATGCGACGGCGCTGCGCGCTTCGGTCAACTCAGTCCTGAGGGATCTGCAGGTTGCGGAGGCATCTTCGAAAATATGACTTTACCTTGATAATAGGGGAACTGAGGGAATGTATTTAAATTAACAGCATATTAAAATATTAGTCAACAGAAAAAAATAACATCGGCACATACAGCAGCAAACACTGCTGATTTTACAGAGACGATTTGTGCTATATGTATTTATTGGCGCTATTATGCCCCATCGTGGATCACTACAATACTGGCCGCATAGGAGAGCATCCAGGCGGCTACCAAGGCTAAGGTCCGAGCCGAAGCTTTCCGAGGGACCTGCAGCCAACATAGTCACGTTCAAGGCAGGTATGCTGCATGTGATGATGAGCGACGACTCTGACGGCCCGTCAAAGGGCATGGAAGTGAGCACGCCGTGCACGGTGCTGGAGATGCCAAAGACGGTGGCGTACGGCATAAGGCTTTACAGGATAGACCCGTCGACCAAATACAAGAAGGCGGCAGCGGAAATATACGACGACACCGTCACGAAAAGGCTGAAGATACCGAAGAAATCCGCGACAAAACCAGAAGACATCAAATCGAAAATCTCTGAGTTTTCCGATGTAAAGCTCCTTCTAGCAGCGGAGCCCAAGGGCGCGAGCACAGGCCAGCATCATATCATAAGGTTCGAATCATCAGTCGCAGGCTCTACATCAGAAGAGAAGTTCAACTCCGCGACATCATCTCTCGGAAAGGAGTTTTCGGTATCTGATGTGTTCAAGCCCGGCGAGTACGTTGACGTCGCATCCATAAGCAAGGGAAAGGGCTGGCAGGGAGCAGTCAAGCGCCACGGCGTCAAGATACAGGGAAGGAAGGTTTCGCAGAAGAGGAGGCACGTCGGATCCCTTGGCCCTATGAGGCCCGGCAGGGTATACTTTACCGTGCCGATGGCTGGACAGATGGGATTCAACTACAGGATAGAGCAGGACAAGAGGATACTCAGGCTTGGCGCTGCCACAGACGCGGCGTCTATAAATCCGAAATCCGGGTTCACCAACTACGGCAACGTGAGGAACAGCTATATACTGATCAAGGGCTCAGTGCCTGGTCCTGCAAAAGGGATGGTAAGGGTAAGGAAATCGATCAGGGACAGGAACGTGAGCGGCATAAAGGAGCCGAAGATAAACACTATATCAACTTCAACCTCAGCATCGTGATCATATGAATGCTAGCATAATGTCGATCGACGGGAAGACCAAAGGGCAGATAGACCTGCCAAAGGCATTCTCGGAGGTGGTCAGGCCAGACATAATAATGCGCGCAGTTCTCGCAGAGAGCACGCGAAATACACAGCCGCAAGGCCATTACCTGCTGGCTGGAATGCAGACGTCAGCCGCGTACCACGGAAGGATGATGACATGGCGTTCGGGCAGGCACGTAGGCAGAGCCGCGAGGCCCAGGGAGCAGCTCGGAGGCGGCAGGCAGGGCAAGGTAAGGAGGATACCATCATCAACAAAGGGAAAGAGGGCGCACCCGCACCTCGTCGAGAAGAACCTCACGGAGCAGATGAACAAGCGCGAATACCAGAAGGCCATAATGAGCGCCATAGCTGCCACGGCTTCTGATTATGTTGACACAAAGTTCATAGAGAAGTCAAGGCTGCCAATAATAGTGTCTGACGAGATCGAGTCCATATCCAAGGCGAAGGAATTCAGCGCAGCGCTGAAGGGCATAGGCCTCGAGAAATACATATCGGAGAGCCATGATTCCAAGAGGAGCGTGGCGAAGTCAAAGCGCGGCTCCAGCAAGAGGAAGTACAAGAAATCCGTCCTCCTGGTGCTCGGTTCGAAGGGCAAAGCGGCAGAGAGGTCCGCAAGGAACCTTCCAGGCGTGGACGTGTGCACCGCGGCAGACATAAAGGCCGGGCTGCTCGCCCCTGGAGGCAATCCTGGAAGGATAACCGTATGGAGCGAGAGCGCGATATCTGCACTGAACGAGAGCTCCAAGAAGTGGTCGCTGAGATGATTGCATGGCAATACTGATACACCCTGTCTCCACGGAAAAGGCTGTCGGAATGATAGACAGGCTCAACGTGATAACCTACATAACTGACTCGAGGGCCACCAAGGGCCAGATAAGGAAGGAGTTCGAGTCGACATTCGCGGTAAAGGTGCACTCGATAAGGTCGCTGAGCACCCAGAAAAACACAAAGAAGACGTTCATAAAGCTAGCTACTGGATATAAGGCCAGCGACGTAGCTGTTAAGCTGAAGTTGGTGTGACTGATGGGAAAGAAACTCAGAATGCAGAGAAGGGGCAAGAATTCCAACGCCTATACGAAGCTGCCCGGAACGTACGACATCAGCACCAGCTATTCACCTGACAGGCAATCCAAGCTCACCGGCGAGGTCATCGGCCTGATCAACCACACCGGGCATACGGCCCCGCTCATGCACATACTCTACGAGGACATGTCTGACGGCTACCTGATAGCGCCGGAAGGCATAAAGATAGGGGACAAGATTTACATCAATTCGACGAAATACTCTCTCGGGAGCGTCATGAGGATCGGTGACATAGCCGAAGGAACTCCTGTATACAACATCGAGTCGATAGTCGGGGACGGCGGCAAGCTCACCAAGGCCGCTGGCGCATCGGCAAGCATACTCGCCCATTCCGATACCAACAGCATAGTGCAACTGAGGTCAAAGCAGAAGGTAACCATAGAGAACGACCACAGGGCGCAGCTGGGCGTGGTTGCGGGCGGCGGCATGAACGAAGCCCCGATAATGAAGGCCGGCAAGAACCATTACATTAAACACGCGCTCAACAGGTACTGGCCAAGGCTCCGCGGCGTGAAGATGCAGCCGTCAGAGCACCCATTCGGAGGGAAGCAGCACCACAAGGGAAAGAGCAGCATGACCTCAAGGAACGCACCACCCGGAAGGAAGGTCGGCCACATAGCCGCAAGTCGCGTAGGCAGGAAGAAGAAGGGATGATCGCATGGTAGAAATCATAGAGAAGAAGGAAAAGGTCGCGTTCAAGGGCAGGACAGCCTCTAGCATATCAGGCATCACGGATGACGAATTCAAAAGTCTCGTGAACTCCCACATAAGGAGGAGCATCAAGAGGAACGCGCTGGAGTACAGGAACCTTGTCGAGAAGGTAAACAAGCTCAAGGGCAAGAATTCCACCAAGCCGATAAAGACGCACTGCCGCGAGGCCGTGATACTCCCGTCATGGGTGGGCATGCGCTTCGAGGTGTACAACGGCAAGCAGTTCGTCCCTATGGACATAATAGCCAACATGCTCGGCCACAAGCTCGGCGAGTTCGCATACTCGACAAAGCGCGTGCAGCACTCCGCTCCTGGAATAAAGGCAACGCGTGGAAGCAAGTTCCTATCGGTGAAGTGATGACCAAGTATTCTTTCAACAGGGACACCGAAGGCATAATATTCGCGAGCCTGAAGGATGTCAACGCAAGCTTCAAGGACCTCTCAGCGGTATGCGCCGCGATAAGGTACAAGAGCTACCTTGAAGCGGTAGACATACTGGACGGCGCGGCAGCAGGCACCAGGGCCATAGAGTTCAAGAGGCACAACAAAGGTATGGGCCACAGGCACGAGCTGGGCGGCAGGAAGGGCAGATGGCCGGTGAAGTGCTCCGAGCTCGTGAGGAAGGTCGTAGTGAACGCCGCTGCAAACGCGAGGAACAAGGATTATGAGCCAGACCTGATGTACGTGGTGCATGCATCTGCAAACAAGACGCAGACATGGGGCCGTATGCCGCCGAAAGGGCCGCGTTCGGTTCCGGGCAACCACACTATGGGCTTCCAGAGCTCCAGGATGAGCAATCTCGAGCACGCAAGGATAGAGATAGGCCTTGCAAAGGGAACGGAGCCAGGACTCAGCGAGAACATGAAATCCGCGATAAAGAGCTCCCAGAGGTACGTCGACAAGGTTTCAAAGAGCGCGAAGACGAAGATGGCACAGCCGAAGAAGAAGGATGCGGCAAAGGCGGAAAAGAAGGCCGAGGCGCAGAAGCAGCCTGCAAAAGCGAGCGCTAACGATAAGGCGAAAGAGGAGAAGCCGCAGGCGAATGCGGCCAGGCAGGCAGCAGAGGCCAAGAACGCGGAAGACGCTTCAAAGAATGGTGTTTGATTGACGATAGAAAAGAGCTTCATAGAGGATTCGGTCATAAAGATGAACATATCCAAGTACCTGAGCACAGAGCTGTCCAGGGCTGGATTCTCAAGAGTCGACATACAGAAGACCCCTATGATAACAAGAATAACGCTTTACGTGCTCAATCCGGGCAGGGTCATCGGCCGTGGAGGCAAGACCATTGATGCGCTTACCGACTCGATAAAGAAGAGATTCGGCATAGAAAACCCGCAGATAAGCGTGGTAGAAGTGGAGAACCGCATGCTGGAGCCCCTTCTCGTGTCGAAGATGATATCCGAGAAGCTCGAGCGCGGCATAAACCCGAGAAGGATCCTGCAGTCCACCCTCAGGAGCATAATAGAGAGCGGCGCTCTCGGCGCAGAGATAAGGATAGGCGGCAAGCTGGTCGCAAAGAAGGCAAGGTCAAGGTCAATAATAAAGAGCGTAGGCTATATGCCGAAGGCCGGCAACGTCACGGAGCTCGTCAGGGAGGCAATCACCGCAGCATATCCTAAATACGGTGCAATAGGCATTCAGGTAAGGATCGTGCCCCCGGGTACAGTGTTCCCTGACAAGGACGTCAAGAACCTCAGTATACCGAAAGCCATAATGACATATTGATGTCAATTTATAACCGCGCAAGCGATGCGCGCATGAAACTCTGTGTGGTGGAATGGGATTCATAATAGAAACCATAATAGTTGCGTTCCTAACCCTGTTCGTACCTGGAACCCTATTGTCGCTAGCGCTGCTGAAGAACACGCCGTTAACAAAGTTCGAGAAGCTCACAATAGGATTCATATTCGGCCTGATCGCACCTGCAACCCTGACGTGGCTCGAGTCATACCTGATAAGCTACGTGCACGCATTCTCCTTCTCTCTGGGGCTTTTCGAGGCGAACGCGCTCGTCCTGACGTTGATAGGGCTTGTCCTGTGCTACAAGTACGGCGTGCTTACCGACATAAAGAATTTCATAGCGGAAAAGGTGTCGACAAAGAAGGCGGCGCCTGAACCAGCGCACAGCGGCAGCCTAGTCAAGAATACCCCGTCATGGGTCTGGTGGCTGCTGTTCTTCATAATGATAGCCACGTTCGCGTCGCGCATCGCTAACATAAGCACCGCGCCGAACTTCTTCGAGTTCGACCCGTATTTCGATATGATTTCCACGCATTACATATTGACGTACGGGCATCAGCTTCTGCTCGACCCGTCAGCATGGCCTACTGTAGCGGCTGGAACCAACCACCGCCTGCAGCCGCTAGTGCCGTATCTCGAAGCATACTGGTACGACCTGGCAAACTATCTCGGACCGCACCTTAGCGCGTTTAGCACGTCGCTGATGAGTTACGCGAGCAGCTTCTATCCGCCGATAATGGCCGCCCTGCTGGTGTTCACTATATTCATGCTCATCTACCATGAGTACGACCACAAGATAGCGCTGATCGCCGCCGGGCTGGTCGCGTCGATGCCGATACTCATAACTACGTTCATAGCAGGGGAGCAGCTCCTCGAGCCGTGGGGAATATTCTCACTGTTCTTCTTCTTCGCCGCGTACATGATGGCGATAAGGAACATGAAGAGTACCAGGCTCGCCATATTTGCAGGCATAGCGTTCGCATCTACGTTCCTCGGAGCGCACTACTACACGGTAGACACCGGCGTACTGGTCATATACATACTCGCGGAGGGGATAATAGATGTCTTCAGGGGCAACCTCACGAAGGACTTCTACAAGATGAACGTAATAGTGATAGCAGTAATAGCGGTTTTCCTGGTGCTTTATCACCCATATGGCGCCACCCTCACAGGCCGCATACCCAGCATACTCGGAATACCGATAACTGTGTCAGGCCCGTTGCTCGCGCTAGTGCTCGTTGCGATATTCCAGTACGTGCCTAAATTCCTGCACGAGCGCCACATCCTGTTCAAGGAAGTCAATTGGAAGGCGTATGCCGAATGGCTTGTGGTGCTCGCTATACTCACGTCCGCTGCCATATTCCTTACGCCTCTCGGCAAGCCCGTTAAGGGCTACATAGCGCTTAGCCAGAAGTTCACGAGCCCGTCCAGCGCACTGTTCATGACTGTTGCCCAGTACGAGCCCACTGGCGCGCTGTTCAACTTCGGATCCAGCGGCTTTGGCCTGATAGGTGCGAGCATAGCCGGAATACCATTGCTCGTCTGGTTCATATCAGCTGCCTCGTTCATCCTCATACTGATAAGCATATTCTACAGGAGGAGCCAGACCGGCGTCCTCTACCTCGCCATAGCCATACCGCTAATGGTGGCAGGATTCGTTGAGGTGAAGTACCTGCCGCACTTCGGTACGGCGTTCATAATGCTGTTTGCCATAATGATCGGCGAGATAGCCTATATGGCATCACACCGCTTCCAGCTCGGCCTCTTCAAGAAGGGCGAGGCGAGGAAGGCGCTCTACATTCCCGGCATATATTCCGAGAACGGCATATACCTCATACTGCTGCTAGTCGTCGGTGTATTCTTCATATCAACGATACTCGCGTTCATAATACTGCTTTACCTTGTGTTCATGAAGAAGGAGATCACCAACAGGCAGTACCTGTGGGGCCTCTTCGCGCTTTTCGTACTCATAGAGGTGGGTGCGGTCGTAGTGCACGGCTCATTCATATTCGGGGAGAGCAGCAACCTCATAGCCTCGTTCGGCGCGGCCACTAGCACATGCAGCTCCATTGCAGCAGCAGGCAATTCCCTTGCGTACGAGATGAGCTGCAATACAGTCCCCTCATACTGGCTCGCAGCTACTGCATGGATGCGCACCAACCTAGGGCCGTACGCGCCAAGGATACTGGCGTGGTGGGACTACGGGGACTGGATCAACTGGTTCGGCAACACCAACGCGGTGCTTAGGGGTGACAACGCGGTGCCAAAGGCCGACTATTCGACGGCCGCGAGCTTCGTTCTCGGCCCGCAGTACAACTACACCTCCAATACGCTCGCAAGCATCATGAATTCCAACCAGACTAAGTACGTGCTGTTCGATAAGGGGCTGGTCAGCAAGTGGCAGGCCCTGGACTTCCTCGCATGCGTCAACATAAACGCCACTTCAGAGGCATATGCAAAGGCAGCGGCAAGGTCCGAAGGCGTCAGCGCGCCGTATGTCCTTGGCACGTCGCCATGCGAGCTCAGCCACGATCCGCAGTTCGCGCTCCTGCCATTGTCCGCATTCGTCTCATCGGCAGGCTCGCAGAACCTCGCAAACTACTGCTCACTCCCTGGAGCCAACGCCTCTGAAGGGTTCATCAAGGCCTTCCTGCTCACCGGGCAGTCACTGTCAAACGAGACCGCATGCGTCGGCACCATAGCCAACTCGAACGGCGCTCTGCCCATGTATTACGCCAACGGCACCCGTATGAACGCATACATACAATCTTCGCAGTACCTTGGTAGCATTGGCGTTGGCAACACGACCTTCGTGCAGTTCCTGGTGATATACACGCCAAACGCGGCTAACGGCACCATAACCGATGCGCCGTCGCAGTTCTATGCGTCGAACTACTATGACGGCTTCTACCTTGGGAACCTTCCTGGCTTCCATCTGGTATATCCGTCGAACTCGACATCTGCAGGCATTAACTACGTGAACAGCTCATCCGCAATAAGGATATACGCGCTAAACAACTATACTGGAGGGCTTCCATCAGTGCCTGCGAAGCCGTCATACGTGCACAACAATTACACTATGCCGTGAGGCGCTCACGGCAGATTCCACTGTCCAGAAGCTTTAAATGATATTTTGACAAAATACTTTGCATGGGCTTGTAGCTCAGCCTGGTTAGAGCGATGGTCTTATAAGCCATAGGTCGAGAGTCCAAATCTCTCCAAGCCCAAATACCAATACCAATTCTGAAAATCAGCGCGTTTCGCTTCCTACAGTCCGCACGCCCTCTTCGCTTACTGCATTTCTTTCGCTGACGGCTTTCATGAAGCTGTGGAATAGCGGGGCTGGGTCCAGCGGCCTGCTCTTGAACTCAGGGTGCCCTTGTGTGCCTATGTAGAACCTGCTCCCCTTCAGTTCCATGAAATCAGGGAATCCCTCGTCGCTGTATCCCCCTACTATGAATCCCGCATCTCCAAGCGCCCCAACATATTCGGTGTTTATCTCGTACCTGTGCCTATGCCTCTCATAGACCTCCTTGGACTGGTATAAGTTATACGTAGCGGTTCCTTCCACCAGCGTTGCCCGCTGCGCACCGAGCCTCATCGTGCCGCCCATCTTTTTCACTTTCTTCTGCTCCTCGAGCATGTCCACAACTGGATATTTGGTATCTGGGTTGAGTTCCGTGGAGTTGGCGCCCTCCATGCCTGCGACGTTGCGCGCTATCTCTATCGCCATAAGCTGCATGCCGAAGCATATGCCAAGCACAGGCACGCCGCGCTCGCGCAGCGCCCTTAGCGCCGCTATCTTGCCCTCTGTGCCCCTCTTCCCGAACCCTGGCAGTATAACGTATCCTGCGTTGTCGTCAAGTATGCTGTCAATGCTCACACTGCCGTCCTCCAGGTGCGTCGATTCTACCCAATGCAGCGAAGCCCTGGCCCCGACGGCGGTCGCCGAATGCCTTATGGCCTCAGTTATGCTCATGTAGCTGTCCCTGTCGTCGGTGTACTTGCCTATCATGTAAATGTCCAGCTCCTTCCTCGCCTTCAGCATGCTGTCAACGAAGCCCTTCCATCTCACCGTGTTAGGCTTCCTTCCGTCAAGATGCAGCACCTCAGATATCTTATCTACGATGCTCTGCTCGTCCAGCTTCAGCGGCACCTCGTACACAGACTCCGCATCCGGGTCAGACACCACCATGTTGTACGGCACGCTAGTGAACAGCGATACCTTTCGTTTTATGTCTTCGCCTACATCGCTCTCAGACCTGCAAACTATCATGTCAGGCTGTATGCCTATGCGCCTGAGCTCCTGCACCGAATGCTGCAGCGGCTTCGTCTTCAGCTCGTTTGTGTGCTTCAGGAAAGGCACGTACGCTATATGAATGTACATCGTGTTTCCGGGCTCGTCAAGCTTCATCTGCCTTATCGCCTCCAGGAATGGCAGCCCCTCCAGATCGCCCACCGTGCCGCCTATCTCTACAATAGACACGTCAGCGTTCTTCTTCTCGGATACCTCGCGCAACCTGCGTTTTATCTCATCGGTTATATGCGGGACTAGCTGCACGCACTTTCCGAGGTATCCACCCTCCCGCTCCTTGTTTATCACTGATAAATATACCTGCCCTGTGGTTATGTTGTTGTCCCTGCTCATCAGCGTTCCAGTGAAGCGTTCGTAATGGCCCATGTCAAGGTCGGCCTCATACCCGTCATCGGTAACGAACACCTCACCATGTGCGTACGGGTTCATTGTTCCGGCGTCGGAATTGAGATACGGGTCTACCTTGATAGACGCGATCTTGTACCCTGCACTCAGCAGCAGGTTTGCAATCGATGAGGCTATTATCCCCTTTCCGAGACTGCTCATCACGCCCCCAGTAACAAAAATGTACTTCCCCATCTCACCACAACCAGAATCTTACCAAACAACCTTTTTATTTGTTCCGCAACAATAGACAAATCTGTAGTCTGGCGCGTGGTGCGAATGAAAAACTGTGTGTTCTGCGAGCTGGGAAATAACCCTAAGAAGAAGAATGAGGCCGACCTGCTCTACGAAGATGACAAGTGCGTTGTGCTGCTCGATCTGTACCCTGTGGATTACGGGCACCTTCTTGTGATACCGAAAAAGCACTATTTGAACATGCTTAAGGCGCCCGACGAGGTCGTATGCCACATGTTCAAGATCGCGAAGAAGTTCGCCATACTGGAGAAAGAGCGCCTCGGAGCCGACGGAGCAAACATATCGACAAACATAGGGAAGGTCGCAGGGCAGGCGGTCATGCACTTCCACGTGCACGTAATACCGAGATACAACAACAAGCGAAAATCGTTCGGTTTCGGCAGCAACATAGCTATAACGAAAGAAGACAGGATAGAGCTGAAGGAACTGCTTGGAAAGAGGAAGGCCGGCCAGCATCATCAGTAATGCAGGTGCTTCTCGTACCCGCACGAGCTGCATGTGTATACAACATACCTATTACTGCTGCTCAGCCTAACTTCTGCGCTGATCCCTGGCACCATGCGCGAATGGCATCTCTTGCATACAGGCACTTCATGCTTAGGCATATCCACCTTGTAATGCTCCGCTATGCGCTGCATCAGCCTTGTATAGTACTTGGAGAGCGCAGGGTCGCTTCCTGAGAACCTGAGCGACAGGGAATCAAGAATCACCACCCTTTCTCCCGCAATCTTCCTGAAAAGGGCCTTGTCGCGCTGAGACTTCATATAATTCCCATGCTGCCGAGCATCTTCTTCATAGAGTCTTCCATGCCTGCCTGGCTGTCTATCGTTATGGTGCTATTAGATATCTCAATCGGCCCATCTGTCGGAACGCCGTGGAACAGAAGCACAAGCCTTTTTGCATCAGCATCCCTGGCCGCTATCCTAATGTTCTTTATGACATTGGCCCTTGCAAGTACCTTCACCGCGTTTCCGAACGCAATTATCCTCTTTCCAGAGCTGCTGAACAGCATCACGGTGTCGAGGAGCGGCCTGAATTCGTAGAGCTTGGTCGAGTCTATGCCTACGCCGTCGACTATTATAATGCCGTCATAGTCCGACGGGCTTATCTTCAGGGCGTCAACGTCCCTCTTGCATGTAGATCCGTGGTATCCCGTGCAGTCCCTGTTGCCATAGCTGGCTATCTTGTACTGCACGCCCCACTTGTCCAGGAACAGCCGTACCATCGAGAGCGACTCGTCCTTGAATTCCCTCGGAGGGACGAAAACTGCAAAGTTCATTCCTACCATCGTTTGTCAAAGGCGAAGTCGGCGTGCCGCGCTGCCATTGCACCATTCAGCTTTCCATGTAAGGCGCAAGGTAGTACGCGATCTCCGCATCGCCTATATTGTACTCTATCTTCGTAGGCTCCTCGTTCTTGAGCGCGAGCTTGACCGTGGAGTTGGCGGTTGTGGCAGACACCATCCTGCTAAGGTACTCCAGGTTGAAAGTCGAAGAAGACGGCTTGTCGACCTTGAGCTTCTTGATGTAGTCGCTGTCGCTCTGGTGTTCCTCCTCCAGGTCTCCTGCATCTCCCTTCGCGCTTATGGCGAACGAGTTCTTGTCGGTCTTGAAGCTTATGTATGGCGACAGAAGGTTTGCGTCCTTCAGTATCTCCTTCAGCGAATCGCTCCTTACCTCTATGAACGACTCGAACTCTATCTTGGGCTCCTTGTCCGGCTCCTTCTTCGCCTCTATGAGCGGAAGCGTGTACCTCCTGCGGCTGTTCTTGCCTATGAACTCTATGGTGAACCTCTTGCCCGAATCCTTCATCTGCAGCTGCTCACCGCCCCTTGCGCTCGCGAGTATCTTGCTGAAGCTGTCAAGGTTCAGCCCAATAGATGTCTGCGACTCCACCTTGTAAATCGAGAAGGCCTTGCTAGGTATGAAGAATGATATCATACTTATTCCCGAAGGATCCATTGCCTTGAGAGATATGCCCTCCTTTGAGATGCTGAACGAGCCTTCGTCTATGAGGCTGACAATCGAGTCTATGCAACTCTTCCAGTACTTTGCATCTTCTATTTTTATCTCGAACATGAGATCACTCCATAAGCATGATTACTTAGCATAAGGTTGCCCTGTGCAACTCGCATATACATACCTGACAAAGTATAAAATATCTACTGTGGCGAGTGTGGCACACCGTCCTTGCCGGCATCTCCCTTCGCCTTCGCGCCCATGTACGAATTGGCATACTCGCATGCGGGTATTATCACGAGCGAGTTGGAATCCGCATACTTCACAGCCTCGTCCATCAGCGCCTTGGCAATCCCCTCGTGCCTGTCCTCCTCTGGCACGAACGTCCTGTATACAGTCATCTTTACGCCTTCTATCCTATAGAGAAGCTCCGCTTCCCCATGCACTGTCTTGGCGTGGAAGCGCCCCTCGTCGTGTATTATCCCGAGCTCTACCATCACATCACCGAACCATCGCACCAAGAACTCAGTTTGGGGTCGCTGGGATTTGAACCCAGATTGCCGCGACCCGAACGCGGTAGTCTACCAGGTTAGCGTACGACCCCTTTTTTCGCCGTTTGCAACTCTATTTATGCTTGGAATCTATTATATTGCTTATCTTTTTCCTTGATACAAGGATTATTGCACCAATTGCAACGACAACAGCGCCCATCGCAATCGCGCCATACGGGCTGCCGGCATTAACGCCCATTAGCTCTTCAATGTAGAGCATCAGAAGGATCACCACGCCCGCGCATGTCCATCCTAGCCCAGCAACAAGTATTCCAGTGCCTTGCTTCATACACTCACTGTGCAAAACATACAGAACAAATCAAAGAAAGGAAAGAAGGAAAGACTCAGGATACGCTGCTAGGACAAGTCATTCTCGCATGGGTGGGGTAAGAGACTATGTATCCTAACATAGATACAAGTCTCAAGAAAGATTTAAATATATTTCGCACTTCCGCTATTCGCTAGGACTGCCTGAAACCAGCTGTTTTCAACACGCGCGGTTTCAGTAATTTATAAACGAGCGTACAAAGTAATATTATGGAAGGATTCGAAGCCGACGAGCTCGACGAGGCGTATCTGGCCCCCTACTCGAACGCGGCGAGAAACATAATCTCGGCCCTCAGGCTAGACAAGGTTGAGCTGGCCTACCTAGATATGGCAAAGAATCACCTTACCGAGATATCGAAGCTGTTCCAGAATGGCCGCATGCGCAGGATGATGCCCTTCACGGCCACGGCAATGGAGTCCATAAAACTGAATTACATAAAGACATACGCGTATTGCCGTATGCTCCTGAGCGCGCTCAAAGATATGGAATTGATAGAATACTTCGCGGTGGCGGAATCCTCCAGATCCGCAGACGCGATACAGGGCATGCCGGCCCCTGCAATGCTCCACATAGCCGAGTCCATGGGCATCGCAGCTACGCTCACCCAGGTGAAATTCAGCCAGGCGTTCAGCATGAGGCTTACCGACTTCCTTCTGGCTGTCGGGGACGGTGATGGCGTACCCCTCTCTAACTATCAGGTGAGCAACGGCCGCATATACATGACCAAGGACCGCTTCATACCATTGATTAAACTTGTCGCTGCCGCAAGGATAAAGGGCGGCCTGCCGATAGATTACCAGAAGATACCTAAGGAGGTCATAGGGTATGCGAAGGGGGTAAGCATAAGCAAGAGGTACAAGTACCGCGCGGCATTCAAGGGTGAGACCTGGATAGACAGGCTGCTGCAAAACCCGATATCCGACGTGAGGCACAGGACCGTGAACATAATACTCGCGCCTTACCTTGTCAACACGAAGGGTCTCAGCGTGGACGACGCCGCAAAGATAATAAACGACTACATAGAGAGGTGCAAGAAGGTGGATCCGGCAACGAACGTAACGCCGTCATACGTGAAATACCAGTGCAGCTATGCCAAGAGGCGCGGCCTCAAGCCTATGTCGTTCGAGAACGCGAAGGAGCTGCTCGGAGGAGTGGTCAACATAGATCTGATAAAGCCCAAGAAGCTCGAGCATGCTCAGCAAGGCGGCGACGCTGAAAGAAAAGATGACAATCAGGTGACGCGATGAAGACCGTGGGATTATGCCACATATGCGGCAGGCCAGCGACGAACACGTGCCAGATGTGCGGCAAGCCGGTGTGTGACAAGCACTACGACAGCAAGCTCGGCATGTGCCTGTCGTGCAAGATGGGAAGAAGGGCCGACGAATAGTGCCGCAATGCACTCGCAAGGCCTACAAATACCAGCTGAAAAGCCGCTAAACAGGCTCGCTAGTTAGCTTTATATAACTGCCGCGCCTAATATCTGCTGTCAAACGGCAATAGGAGCAGGGAAACGCCCGATCCCATTCCGAACTCGGAAGCTAAGCCTGCTCACGATATGTGTGTACTGCCTAACCGGTGGGAAAGCATATTGCTGTTTGGCACTTGTACTAAACTTGTACTAACCTGGTATTCCTATAGGATCGCAGCCTTCGCTCTGTTAAATATATATCTCTTACATGCCAAATAATCATGCATGCATGCCATAGAAGCCAGGGGGGTTTGGAAGCTGTTCGGCAAGACTGAGGCCCTCAGAGGCATAACCCTCTCAATTGACAGCGGCATGAACATAATACTCGGGCCCAATGGCGCTGGTAAATCCACGCTCCTAAGGTGCATAGACGGCCTGCACAGGGTCGACCATGGATCCATAAGGGTCAATGGACTAGATCCATACACCAACGAAGGCGTGCACGAAGGGCTTTCGCTCCTCACGGATAACTATGCGCTGTACGACCATCTCACGGTAATCGATAACCTCAGGTTCTTCGGCAGGCTGTACGGCATGCCCGACAGCGATATAAGGATCAAGTCAAAGTCCCTGCTCAAGGAAGTTGGGGCCTTAGAATATTCCGATAAGAAGGTAGCGGTGCTCAGCAGGGGCACCAAACAGAAGGTCGCCTTCTGCAGGGCAGTTCTCAATGAACCGAAGATGATCCTGCTTGACGAGCCAACCGCATTTCTCGATGTAGAGGCATCGGAAAGCATACGCAGGCACCTAATGGAAAAAGAGAGGGAGGGCGCCGTTGTAATATTTGTGACGCAGAAGGTCGACGAGGTAACAAGGTTTAACGCAAATATATTCATAATGCGAAACGGGAGAATAGCCGCAAATGTGAACAGCGCCGAGCTGTACAGAAAGATACTCAAGGGATCGATCATAGGCATAAGGCTGGCGAGGCCCATAAGCGCGAGTGCCATTAACAACATGGAAGGCCTGGAGTACGTCAACAGTAACAGGGCCACATACATCCGGGTTAGGATAGACTCCCCCTCTGGCGTAAACAAGGCACTGAAAGAGCTCATGGCCAGGGGCGCGCTCATAGCTGGTGTCGACTATACCGAACCGCTGATAGAAAAAATATCGTTTGGCTGAGATACTATGGACACGGGAAAATCCTACGCAATAGCCATAAAGGACATAAAGGAGGTGTTCAGCAGCATCTCGATATACGGGCCGATGCTAGCCGTACCGCTGTTCTTCGCCATCGTATTGCCCGTACTAACCTTTTACGTCACAATCTATGCGGCTCCGGCGATAGCATCAAGGATATCCACCCTGGCCACGGTCCCCGCCGCGCTTCACGGCGCAGGTGCCGCCACGTTCATGGCATACTTCTCCGTTAACATATTAGGCCCTATATTCCTGACGATGCCGATTCTCACCGCCGCAGTGATAGCTGCGGACAGCTTCGCGGGGGAAAAGGAAAGAAAGACCGCGGAATCCCTCCTCGCTACACCTGTGAGCGCATCCGAGCTGCTCCTCGGGAAGATACTTGCCTCATTCATCCCAACAGTAATCCTGACCCTGGTGGTTTTCGCCATATATGGAAGCATAACTGAATATCTCTCCATAATCACCTTCCACCTCCACATCCTTCCCACACTGCCCTGGCTGATGATGATACTCACAGCCCCGTTCCTGGCGATTGTTACCATAGGCATCATAGTGCTGGTATCTGCGCACGTAAGGGGCATAAAAGAGGCACAGCAGGTCAGCACCCTACTGATACTTCCGATACTGATAATGCCATTCGCTTCGATACTGGGCCTTGCAGACCTTACTGTTGGGTTTTTCGCGTATACCATACTTCTCCTGTCACTGGTAAGCATAGTGCTGTTCTACATAGGGGTTAAGACATTCAGAAAGGAAAGCATGCTGTGAGCGCCGCAATCCGCGCGCTAGCATGAAGGGCCTGCTGAAGCAGGCCCCTGTCTCTGGAGGTTCTATTTTCCAAGAGTTGCCCAGTGTGACGGGCAAGAGAATCATTCGCGCAACGCTATTTAATCCTTGGCATGGCATTAGACAAAAGTATAAGCACATATATACAACTGCATTATACTGTAGTAAAGTATATAATGCTTCAGTGAGAAGCCGAAGCAAGGACATGCGCACGCCTTGCGCCGAGAAATAGGGCAGGTTCTAGTTTTCTGAGGGTCTCAGCGTCAGGTAAGCATGTCTCGAGAGGGTTCTATGAAACAAGAGCACAATGCGGAGCGCAAGCTCTACGATGCCCTGGAGGACCAGGTGAGAACCATAGAGGAACTGTACGGGACAGGCAACGGCACGAAGGATAAGGGCAAGAGCATATCCGACGTGAGGTTCGTGACAGATCTGAAGGCCTTTGTGAACGAGCTGATAAGGGACAGGAAGCTCTGCGAAAGGTTCAGGGATCTGGAGCTCAGGAACCTGAAGTACAGCATAGCCGTAAGCCTCGATTCGGACAGCCTGAGGTTCTCGATCTCCGAGGGCGCCAGCGAGTGACGGTTTTCTTTTTCTTTTTTATTTTATTATCATATTATAAATTCATCAACGGAATTAGCAGTATGCTGGTTGATGATATAAGGCTGAAGTCGTGCTTAGGCGGAGTATATGAACCTCTTGAGGATTCGATGCTGCTCGCGAAGGCCGTAGAAAAGCATGCATTCGGGAAGTTCCTCGATCTCGGCACCGGCACGGGCATTCAGGGGATAGTGGCGGCAAAGAAGGGATGCGCGGTGACGTTCGCCGACATAGACGATAAGGCAATAGAATGTGCAAAGGCAAACGCGGCCGATAATTCCGTCACTGGCGAGTTCTGCATTTCTGACCTTTTCGACGGGGTAACCGGGAAATTCAATACGATAGCGTTCAATCCTCCTTACCTGCCGGACGAGCCGGAGCTTGGCATGGTGGAGCGCGAGTATGCCCTTGACGGCGGGATTGGCGGAAGGGAACTGATAGACAGGTTTCTTTCCTCGTATGCAAGCCATGTGGAAGAAGACCATATAGTGCTCCTTGTCGAAAGCTCGCTGAACGGCTATGAGACTGACGCCGACCTTCTCAAGGCCGAAGTCACTAAGGTGCACTACAGCTTCGAGGACATAGCGGTTCTTGCCTTCAAGTGACTCCTTTGCGCCACATGGCCAATCCGGCCCGCGGCGCTTGCATCTACATCTGCATCTGCGCTGGTGACTCTAATGATAAAAACCATAATAGGAAGGATAGCAGGCATGCTCGGCATGCCAAGGAAAGGTGATGTGCTTTCTTTGAATATTGGCGAGTCGTTTTCAAGGCTCAAAATGGCGCACACCGTAAGCTACATACATAATGGCAAGTACATGCAAGTGGGTTCGGGGCAGGAATGGAGATGGGTCAAATACAGGAAGCGCGTATGCGCGGACCTCGAGTCCGAGCCCAATCCGCACGTGCTGATAACTGGGATGAGCGGCCATGGCAAGAGCACGCTTCTGGAATCAATAGTGCGCCAGCTATCCGCCAGCGGAAAGAATGTGCTCGTTTTTGACGTGCATAATGAGCACGGGGGCGCGTCGTATGGCAAGGCCCGCATGGTCGATGCACATTACAACAGCGTGAACCCACTTGCTCTTGACGGCCTCGCGGTGAACCAGCGCATATCCGGCACGGTGTCTATGCTCAAGTCGCTGTACGGCCTCGGGCACATACAGTCCACGAAGCTGAGCCAGTGCCTCTGGTACATTTACAGGAGGCACGGCGCCATGTCGCCGTACTCCACGGAGCTCGGCAGCATGCCCACGATAAACGAGCTGATGAACGAGATAGGCATATTCGTATCCAACGCGAAGGGCGCGACGGAGAGGAATGCGCTGCTACATCTGAAGGCCAAGATAAGTGGTCTCGCGAAGCCTAGCTTCATAAAGGACACCATAAGCGTGAAGGAGCTCATGAGCGGCCTCAACCTTATCTCACTCGCCGACATAAAAAGCAGGGAAGAGCTCTTCGTCTACGTGACAACGATACTCGAGAGGATCTATTACCTGATGAGGGCAAACAGGATAAACGGCGGCGTGCGTACATACGTGGTCATAGACGAGGCGCAGTACCTCATAGGCAGCTCAGGAGACAGCGCGTCCATGATAAGGAAACTGGTGGAGGAGGGCAGGAAGTACGGCATAGCTGTGATAATGGCTACGCCTTCTATATCCAGCATAGACAAGCGCATAATGGCCAACGCCTCCACCATAATGTCATTCGCCCTAAGGGAACCTGCAGAAGTCTCGTACATGTCGAAGCTCATGTCCTATGGCACGAGCGCCGAGCACGTCATAAGGTCTGCGCTACCCAAACTAAGAAAGGGTGAGATACTTTTGACAAACAGCAAAAGCGGTACCCTACTTGTCAGGGTAAGCCGCGAGCAGGCGACCAACGGAATACAATCATCCAGCACAGCATCCGCGGAAAGGGCGGCCGCCATGTCCGTCAAGCCCATAAAGGCAGACGCACTGGCATCGGAAGTGGGCAGCGATACCGTGACGTCCCTGATAAAGAGCGGCGAGCTTGCTGCCACCTCTGTGGAAACGAAAGGCGGCACCGAGGAATGGGTGATGAGGAAGAGCGGCGCATTTACCATAGAGCACGAACTGATGATAAGGAAGATAGCGGAACTGCTGTCAAAGGCCGGCATAACAAACAGGATAGAGGATAACGCAAACAACCCGGACATAGTCGCGTATTACAACGGAAAAAGGATCGCCATAGAGTACGAAACAGGGAGCAAGAGCGCGGCATCTACGGTGCAGATGCTTGAAAGGAGGAAGGGGAAGTACGATTACATAGTGGTGGTGACTTCAGGCAGTCGGCTACGCGAGAGCCAACGAAATCACAGCAAGAGTTAAAAGCAAACCACAA
>DAHXNT010000019.1 GCA_027365215.1 Microcaldota archaeon | reverse complement strand
AGCCCGTATATTATGCCGAGTATGACAGGCATTGCGATGAGCAGGCCGGTGAGCCCGCCAGCTATTGCGAACATGTTGTTTATTGGTATCAGGGTGGTGGATATGCCTGCCGAAGGCGCGACCACGAAGCCGAAGCCATTGGGCACGTATGATATCTTGATGCTCGAGAGGAAGGAGACTACGTCCTGATAGCTGCCTATCGTTACTAGGTTAGGCACCGAGTCGTACAGCGCGATTGTCGACATCGCGTTGCAGTCCTGGTAGAAGATATTTTGCCCTATATGGGCGGTCGTGAGCACGTAGCCGCTGCTCAGGGATCCGTCCGCGGAGAGGGTGCCTATCAATGCGATCGCTATTATCACGGTTATCGCTATCTCGCCGAGCTCGCTCCTCATGAAGCTCTTCAGCATAGGTATGTTGAACGCGTAGCCCAACGCTGCCGCAATCCCTATGACGCCCATCATGGCAAGCAGCACCAGGAACGTTATTCCGACGATTCCGGACAGCCCGAACTGCGGCTGCAATGGTATTACGGCGTTGCAGAATCCATTCCCCCCGGATGCCGCTGACGGCGTGCCGGAAAGCAGGGCGAGCGCGAGAAGAAATGCTAGCGGCATCACGGCGTAACGCGCTTTCGGCATTTTTTTCTTCAAGGCTACCTTCATTCCAATCATATGCTCATCCCTACACCAGCCTGCTTATCCCTGCAAGGCTCGTATCGCCGCCGAGGAGGCCCGACAGCCCTATTATCGCGGCAAGAGTTATCATTATGTTTATTATCGGCAGGAAATACGCAGTCACTCCCGATATCCCGTATGTCTCCGCGATCGTGAATATCAGGTTCACGGATTCCTGGGGCTTGCACGAGAAGCCGGGATACGGCAGGTAGAAGTACGGCACCTGTGATATGAAGGTGCCGAACAGCCCCGTTATCCCTGACGCCGCAGACGAGAATGGTATCAGCAGATATCCGACGTCCGCAGCCTCCATGTCGGTGATCGGCGCGGATCCGGCCAGGAAGCAGCCCTTGCCGTTGTCGTTTAGGACGTCGCTCATCCTGGGCTGCGCGAAGAAGTTGAGTGAATACGTGCCTCCGTTAGACGAGGGCAGGTTTGTTATCGAATTGAACCCATATGACGAACCGTTCAAGCCGCTGGTGCCAGCGCCGAGCGAGAGGTACTCCACCGCGAAGACCGCGGGGTATATCAGTATTGCGCCAAGGGCTATGGCTATGAAAAGGCCGCCTATCTTCCTTGTGAAGAACGTGGCCCTGAGCAGCAGGCCGCCGAACAGCAGCCACGGCCATACGTACAGGAACACCTGCGCCATCACCAGCTGCGCGACGAATGCCTCGAATGCGGTGCCAAACATCACTATCAGCTGGTTGGCGCTCTGGTAGATCAGGCTGTATCCTATGTAGGGCTGGAACGAGAACACGACCCTGACCGCCCCTTTTACCGGCGCAAGAGGTATCGCGCATACGGCAGGCGACCCGGCACAGTATGATATGGTGGGCGCTATGTTTTCCAGGAAGCCCATGTAAGCGTCGAAGACGAAGAGGCTGTTCATGTTCCTGGCCGTCTGGTTCGTGACGTTCGCTATTACGACCGCGGACGCGGCAAGCGGATATTCCGCCTGCTGGCTTACCGTAGACGGAGAAGAGACGAAGTCGCATATCCCGTTGCTGGTCGACGACTCGAGTATCGAACCTTTGCCGGACCCGAGAAGGGTCAGCGGCGAGTTGTCTGCTATGTTGGTGCACATTGTGGAGATCGTGTTCTGGCTCATGAGGCTCGTCGCGTTGAGCGATGAATAGAAGATCGTAGAGAAGGTCAGTATCGTGAATATCACTATGAATGCGATTATCGCTGTGCCGAACGCCTGGTAGAGCTCGCCGATCGCCGATTTCTTAACGCTGTTGTTGTTCAGCGCCACCCCTATCACGTACCAGACGCCGACTATCGCCACGTCGAGCGCGATCGCCAGGAAGACGATAGGAAGCAGGCCGCCCTTCGCCGCGCTGAAGCTCGAGAGAATAGGAAGAAATCCGTTCATGGCTGCAGTGGTTCCGAACATGCTAGATTACACCCTATATAGATCCCCAAAAGTTTGAAGCCCCTACTATCCCGTTGTTCAGCGCCTTCGTGAGGCTCATCGCGAACCCGATCGTCACGGCGAAGTTGAGGGCGAACATTATGACCGCGGTGAAGATGTACTGCGACATGAGCTTTACGAAATTCAGAGTTGTGCCCCCTGCAGTGAATATGAGCGATATGGACTGCACTCCGCCCAGCTGCCCGACAAGGTAAAGCGGCGACAGGGGGTTGGAGAGCGACGTCGGGATGGGGATGCTGACGCCCAAGGAATTCGATGTGTATCCCGATATGCCGCCGAAGAACGAATTCGGACTTACGCTGGTGACGGTGTATGCCGTGTTGAGATACCCGAAGTTGGGGTTGCACATCGCCGATGAGACGGAGGCTCCGCAAGGCGTGAATATCCAGTGTATCACATAGCTGTCGAACGCTATCGTGAGAGGGTAGACCAGGTACGCGGCTATGGCTATCGCGAGGAACGTGTTGGCGGCGCTCCTCAGGCCGTTCCCCCCGTATCCAGCGTACGCGATCGACCTCAGTATCAGTGCCACGGGCAGCAGAACCGCGAATGCTGTGTACTTTATCAGAGGTATGAGTATGTACTGCACCATGAGCGAGCCTATCGACGTTATTATGATCGGCGAGAAGATCACGAAATACTCGTCGGATAGCAGGGCCAGGGGTATGGCGGGATCGAAGGATGGCGTTATTGTTACGACCCTGGTGTTGGTATAATTGAGAATCTGCGAGACGGTGCTTTGCGTGATGCCGGAAGCGAACGTGACTATCCTCGACGCAATAGACAGCGCTATCGAATAGGAGTATAGGTTGGTCAGCATGGTAAGCCCGGTGTTGAATGTCAGGTTGCCCGTGTAATAGTCGGCATAGGCGAACGGATCCATGCTCTGGCCGGTGAGCTGCGTGCTGAGGTTGTTCACGGTGGTGCATGCGAAGGTGGTGAACGAGAGCAGCACGAAAATTATCACGACGCTCAGGAAGAGCTGCGTTATTTCCGTCTTCGTCATCTCCGTTACCCTTGAACTTACGGCGCGCGGCAGCAGCTTGGCGATCACGTAGACTATTGAGGTGATCAGCACGCCGGCGAGCACAACCAGCAGGTTGATCCCGAGCCAACTGTCGGTGTAATTCGACCCGCCGTACAGCGCGCATGTCTGCGGCGGCGCAGATGAGGAGCCGCTGAAGGATATTGCGCTTTGCGCAGGCACGGCGCCGAAGTGCATAAGGGCCGATAGAAGGAAGAGCGCCGCGGCTATAGCCAGCAGAACAAGGGTTCCGTTCAGACCCCTTTCCCATCCTTTATCCGCGTTTCGCATCATGCCGCCCTCACATGTCCATCAATTTGTATCTCATGCCAGCCTGAACCTTCCTATTCCTGTCCTGAGCTTGCCGCCCATCAGGTTTGCCACCGCGTTGACCGCGGCGACAACCACTATCAGATCCAGTATGAACAATATCAGTTGGAGTATCTCATCTAGCACATCCGTGGTTATTACGTTGATAGCAGTATATATGTCATTCATGCTCGACAGCCCTGCGTTTATGCCGTAGTTCATTGCCGTCGTGTTCTCGTGCGGCCCGATGACCAGGAACAGGCCGAGCTCGTTGAAGTTGCCCACGTCCGATGCAAAGCATATCAGCGAGCCGACTATGCCGCTGCACGAGGGGGTATAAGATGCGGCATTGGATGCGACTGTCGCCTGCATGTAGTTGGTGATTGGTATGTTGAACCCTATGAGCATCATAGGGTATACCACCGCGATGCCTATGGCGAGCGCTATGAGGGTGCCGCCTATCCCCCTAACCATGGGTATTGCCCTTAGCAGTATTCCGATAGGCAGAAGCACCAGAAGCGCGACGCCTATGAACTGGCCGAACAGGTCCGACTGTATCTGCAGTAATGAGAGCACCGGCAGCGTGACCAGCGTCATGACGTCGCCGAGCAGGCTCATGCCGGGTGGCGAGCCGGGTGAGAGCTCGAGCATGCGGCTGGAGAACACCTTTGCTGCGGATCCCGACTGTACCCAGGATAAGAACGGCGGCAGCGGTGGCACCGGGAACGGCGACCATGTATAGATCGATATGCTTTTCAGGAAACCCACTCCGAGGGCCACGCCAACTAGCGAGCTGAGCGAGGAGTAATCCTCCGTAAGCTGCGGCGAAAGATAAGAGGAAACGGCAGTTGAGTAAAGCAGGCCGAGATTATTGGCGACTTCGTTGCCAGCACCGGTGCCGCTGCCGGTAAACACGGACCCCGCCTGCACCTGCTGGAGAGGATAACCGGCTAGGGCTACCGCGACGCTTCCAAGTATTATCAGCACCGCGAACGTGAATACCATTATCGCGATGGTCTTCACCGTCTCTTTCATCTCGCCCTTGTACCACCCCTTCAGCGATTCGAGGCCGAAGACCTCCCCCAGCATGAATGAGAGGCCAACCAGCGCGAATGATATGAGCAGCGCGATCATCGAGAGGGATATGGACAGTGTTATGCACTGTCCTATGTTGTTGGTGGACCCGTTGAGGGCGCATGTCGCCGTGGGACCAGAATATGATGACGGTGATATTGTTGTGGTGGGGCTGATGGTAGTGGGGCTGATGGTAGTAGGGTTGGTGGTAGTGGAGGCGGAGCTCGTCGAAAGGCTTGTCCTCAGGGAGGTGGATCCCGAGATTCCAATAGGACCCATTGTCAATGGCGTAGCCGCGGTCGCCAGTGCGCTGATCACTATTATGGCCAGTACCATGGCAAGGTATATCGCTATCGGATATGCGCCTCGCATTGCAACCAACACTATTCTCCTTTATCTTCTTTGTTAACTATTAAAATACTTCTATAAGCGACGAGAGAAACTGCAAAGTAGGAGGCGAAACTGCAGGGGGCTTCGCGTGGAGCCGAGAGAGCGGAAGGCTTGATATGTTGTGCTTATTGCAGCAGGGATAGGGCCGCCAGTCTAACCCCATGAATAGGTTTAAATATTAAGAAAGGGGGCATATATATCGGGCAGGAATGATGATAGCATGATGTCAGTGATAATGGTATTGCTGAGCTTCGGTGCGGTATACGCGTACATACCGGTAATCGTCATAGTCATACTCATAGCTGCTGCCGCGGGCCTGTCCAGGGGCACTGACATATTCGCGATATTCGGCGTGGGCGCGCTCATAGGCGTAGGCAACGCTGGCAGAAGGGGCCTTGGCAGCGCACTCAAGTATAGGAACGACGCCCAATCAAGAGGCAGGGCCGCGGGGCGCCTGAAAGGCTACTACGGAGGTAAGATAGGGAAAAAAGTAACGGCCGTTAAGAAATCGAGGGCGGCTGCGAAGGAGGCGGCGTTGCTGGCGAAGAGCCAGGTTTCTCCGGCCATTGCATCAGTAAAACCTGGTGGCGCGGCAGGCGCAGCAGCTGCAGCTGCCGGAAAGGGGGTGCAGTTCCCTAAGAATTACCTTGTGCCATCGGACATTTTGGAGGAAGAGGGGAAGAAAGACGCCGTGGCGGCTGGAATAGCTGCAGCGGCAGCGAAGGCGGCAGCTGAGAAGAGGAAGGGATGGGCGACAAGAACCGAAGCCCCTGAGTACCTCATATCGTCTGATAAGACGCCAGGAAAGAAGTGGAGGAGCAAGATGGTGATGGCGCCTGCGAGCGCGGACACCGACATGCTCGCATTCAAGGCCAATCCGAAGAACCTGCAGGAGAATATAAAGAACGCAGGGGGCAAGACCGAGGCCAAGATGTATGCAGCGGAACAGAAGGCCGCTTGGGGAGAACTGCTGCACAGAGGCAAAAGCGATAAGGAAGCCCGCGATGCGGTAATGAATCTGACCAGCACCTTTGGGCTGAAGCACCCAGGCAAGACGCCGAGTGGCAGCAGTTCCAACGCATATGAGGCTTCTGGGAAGAGGGATAAGTATGCGGGGAATGTACGCGATATGCTAGAGGCGTACAAGGGAGCAGGATGGTCACCTTCCAGGCGCAAGGCAATAAATGATATAACGGAAGGCAAGGTCGGACTTATCATTGATGCTCCGAAGTTAAAACCCGGAGCTACGACCAAGAACATAGATGTGTCGGGCCTTAAGGATGAGATGAAGAAGAACAGCTGGAAGGAGTTCAAAAATTCATCGAAGGAGGCCGAGAAGAAGGCCGGAACAGACATATCGCTTACGGGCAGCGGGTGGGAAGACTATTTCAAGAATACACACCCCGGCAAGGGGAAAAGGGCCCGCACGGCTTCGCCTTCAAATTCCAAGGGCGGCAAGAATCCATAGCCCGCCGCCTTGCATACCGCAGGGCGTGCTATCCTGTTTCTTTCGGTATTTCTTTCTGCGCTCCTTCCGGTATTACCTTTCGGTAATCTTTCATGACTTGAGCAGAGGGAATCTCTTCATGTACAGCTCACTCTGCAGCACGACCATGAACGGTATTATGAAAAGCGAGTTGAATATGAGGAGCGCTATGCTGGAAACTTCTATGCCCAGGGCGCTCTGGCCGCCGACTAGCGTGAATACTATGTCGAATATGCTCAGGAGCGCTATGCCTACCACTAGCCAGAGGAGCACGTAGTCTATCCTCTTGACGAAGAAGATGGCGCTCTTCTTGAATGCCCTGAGTATCTTCGAGTCGTCTATCACTATCGATGCAGGGGCATAGAAGAAGAATGGAGCCAGCACCAGCCCGACTATAGCCGTTATCGCAGCGGAATAGCCTGTGGAATGCGTGAGCATCCCTGTCAGGACCACTATTGCCGAATACAGTATCAGGACGGCGAACACGAGCCC
The DNA here is from genome assembly GCA_027365215.1 of Microcaldota archaeon. Lineage (GTDB taxonomy): Archaea > Micrarchaeota > Micrarchaeia > Micrarchaeales > Micrarchaeaceae > JAMCYG01. The sequence continues at coordinate 2,524 of DAHXNT010000019.1, read as the reverse complement.
GGTGTAGTTCTCAAGGCCTTTCAGTACTTCCTTGCCTATGCCTTTCATCGTGCGGCTGTGCTTGATTACCACGTTTATAGCGACCATCGCGAAGCTGAGGAACAGCGTCGAGAGAAATACGGCCACGACTATGACCAGAGTGGTCAGCGGATTGAGATTCTGGAGTACACTGGCCGATCTTACGAATATGCCACCGAGATCCGTGAATGTCGGGAACGACGCGAACACGGGTATGAAGAATGCCACTATGAAGGCTAGCGAGAACAGCAGCAGCATGCGTATGTTCTTCACGTACGCGTCAATGGCATACCTTACAACATTGGTCATCCGAACACACTGCGGCCCTATCGCCTAACTCCTATTCTTTAAAAAGTTATATAATGATATATTTTGGATTAAGCGCCAGAAGCCAAATAAATCCTTCGTCTGGTTCGTTTGCGGATTGCCAAGAAGAGCGATCTGAATCGATAATATCGATATGCAACTTCGGCAGCAATGCTATGCTAGTGCGCATTGATGTGTAAGGCAGAGTGCAATGCGCCGGTCAGGTTGCGCTGGCGCATGCAGTTGCTACCGAGAACGTGGTGTTGCCGACGCTGGCCACCAAGCTCAGTATCGGCCCTGCGAGCAGTACGATTATTATGCCGATCACGCCTCCGAGTATGAGGCCCATCGCGTATCCCTGCAGCGTGCCCTTCATCCCGCCGGTAGCGTGAGAAACCGCGTATATCGCGCCTCCGAGCACCATGAGCGCGAGCGCTATTACGAATATTACGGTGTGGATTATGTTGTAGATGCTGCAGACCTCGTTTATTATGGTCTGCTCAGCATTGTATGTCTGGCCTGAGGCCAGCGTGACCATGCTCAATATGGCGAGCACAGGCAGGATCAGCTTCGCATTGAACATTACCTTGTACACTCGTGCTAGAAACATTTGGCTGGCTACCATTTTATGCACTCTTTGATGAAATTTAATTAGTTATACATATACAACCAGATTTAAATATGTATCGGGGATGACATAAATATGCATCAAGGCATCGGGATTTGCGGCACGATGCTCGTCGAACGGCGTAGCCCCATTCGCGGGCGCATACCGCAAGGAATATAATGAATGTTGACAATTTTATTTCAAATGCCTGCTCTTGGGCAAGGGTGAGCCTGCCAGGCAGCGGCAAGGAGTGAATTCATGTATATATTGGGAGTGTGGGACGGCCATGACGCAGGAGCCGCGCTGATAGACGACGAGAACATAATATACGCGGCGAACGAGGAGCGCTTCACGAAGAGGAAGCTGGAGGTAAGCTTCCCGCACAATGCGATAGCCGCTGCGCTCAGGTACGCCGGGCTCAAGCCCAGCAACATAGATCACGTCGCGTACACGACGACAGAGCTTACGAAGACCCTCGAGAGGGTATACCCGCCGATGAAGGAGGCATACTACAAATTCAGGCGAAGGAAGGAGCCGAAGCCCTGGAACGAGAGGTTCAGGCACAACCTCAAGTACTCGCTCACCAGCGTGGGCATACTGCCCATGTGCGGAACGATAAGCAGCGCCTACATAAGGCGCCAGCTCAGGAAAGACGGGTTCACCCACAATTACAAGCTGCATGTAGTAGAGCACCACACCGCACATGCGGCGACCGCGGCATTCACCTCAGGCATGAAGGACCAGCTAGTGATAACGCTCGACGGGCTCGGCGACGGCCTTTCTGGATCGATAAGCACAATGGAGAACGGCAAGCTCGAGAGAAAGGCGGCCATAAGTGCAAGGGATTCCCTGGGCATATTCTACGAGCAGGTGACCAACCTGCTAGGCATGCGGGAATTGGAGGACGAGGGCAAGATAATGGCCATGGCCGACTACTCCTACCCGTTCGACTTCGAGGACAACAAGTTCAAGGGGTTCTTCAAGGTGGTGGGCACCACCATGCACGCGACATACGGCCCGCTCAGGCAGTACACCGAGCTTGACAGGATAGCGTGGCAGACTCCGAGGGAGCAGACCGCCTACATGGCGCAGCAGCTGCTCGAGGTGGAGATGGCGAAGTTCGTCAGCAATGCGATAGACAGGTACAGCATCGGCAACGTCGCGTTCTCAGGCGGCATATTCTCCAACGTAAAGGCGAACATGCACATAAGGAACCTTGACGCGCTGAAGAAGTGGTACATATTCCCGCATATGGGCGACGGAGGCATAGCGCTTGGTGCGGCGCTCTACGCAAACTACCTCATAACCGGCAGGAGCTCGTACGACTTCTCGGCGTACCTCGGCGACAGCTACAACCGCGACGACATAAGGAAGGCCGTCGAGGTCGACAGGGCGCTCTCCATAGAGGAGGATGGCACCAAGGAACAGGGGAGGCACGCCGCCGAGCTAATAGACGAGGACAACTACATACTCTGGTTCCAGGGCCGCATGGAATACGGGCCCAGGGCACTTGGAAACAGGAGCATACTCGCGAAGAGCGAATCCGCGGCGGTCAAGGACAGGCTAAACATGTACGTGAAGAAGAGGGAGTGG
>DAHXNT010000018.1 GCA_027365215.1 Microcaldota archaeon | reverse complement strand
GTGATCCTTCATCATGTTCTGAATTTGAAGTTTCTCCATTGCAAAGGAAGTGTATCCGAGATTTACAAGTTTCGTGGTTACTTTTTGCAAATAGTCGTTTGTCTGGTTATTGACTTCCTGCCATATTCTCCCCAATTCTTCTACTGCTCTTCCCCTATTATGCGACTGGAGTCTTGCCTTTCTCCTCCCTTCCCAGGTTGTCCTCCTTGCGACTATCCTCTGCCAACGTGCAAGTTTCTTCTCCTTATTCCTTGCGAATCTGGGTTTCTCTATCCTTGTTCCATCAGAGAATACTGCAAATGTAGTCAGGCCCACGTCTATCCCTACGGTATTAGTGTCTTTCACTTGTGGGATAGTGCAATCATGAACCGCAGAGAAGATTGCATAGTATTTCCCTGCCTCCCTCTTTATTGTCATAGTCTTGATTTGACCTTCTATAGGCCTATGAAGTTCAATCTTCATCGTTCCGATTCGTGAAACTCTCAGTCTGTCTTCCTTCCTTTTCTTTTCGATTTTGAATGAGCCATTATCCTGCGGATATGTCAATGAATCATACCTGCCCTGCGACTTGAAACGTGGGAATCCGACTTTTCCTTTGCCTGACTTGCATCTTCTGAAGAAGTTTTGGTATGCCTTCATGAGTCTGTATTCAATTTCACATCTTGTCTGAGAGTATAATTTTAGGTATTTGCTGTCATCTTGAATTATCTCCTTTACAAATCGATTGAACTGTGCCATTGAGACCTTTGTCTTTCCATCTTTATATGATGTGATTGACTTCTCAAGAATCTTGTTGTAGAACTGTTGTGCAAGAATCAGCCTTTCGTCTATCTCTGCCTGCCTTTTTGTATCGGGATAGATTCTGAACTTATAGGCTCTTGTCAGTTCCATACCTCTTATATTGCAGTTCATATTTATCTACCTTTCTTCAGTTCGCTTTCATTCTACCCATAAATGGTGTGGGATTTCCCGCTCACGTTGTTAATGGATTAGGATTAGGATTATTGCGTTATTTCTGCCCGCTGCCTGAGATGAACCCGTCGACGTCCTTCCAGCCGGCCATGTGCACCCTCTTGCTGATCCTTGACACGATCCCACCAAGGAAATCGTTGTAGTATCTAGGTATCAGTATGGCCTCTGCGTCCTTGTGCCTTAGCACGTCCCTGAGGGCGGATATCGGGTTGTCCTGCAGGAGCAGCACCTTGCCCTCTATGCCGTGCAGCATGTCGTTGTTCACTACGCGCTCTACAGGTATGTCCGCTCCGGATTCCCTGATCGCGCTCTTTATCATGTCGAGGTCGCGGAAGTTGTTTCTGGTCCTGGCCATCGAGATGTCCTGGTACTTCTTGAGGATGTTTACTCCCTCCTCTTCCAGTCCAGCGCAGCCGTTGCCGTCGCAGCCGTTGCCGTCGCAGTCTGTGGCATCCTTATTGTCCTGACTGCCTTCTCCCCTAAGAATCTTCTTCGTGGAGTACCTCTTGAACACGTGCATGCTCATGAATAGGAACCCGGCATATGCGTGACTGCCTCTCTTATCCAGCCTCAGCTGGGGCGCTGCCTCCTCTATGTTGTTCCTGAGCGTGCCATCTATATCGGATACTACGCTCTTGAACCTGGTCATGTATGAAGGGTATCAATCGCAATGCTTTTATACGATACTTTGACGTTTGACTATTGTCGAATTAGATTTTGACGAAGCCAGCGGCATCAGCTAGGCGGCAATCCGCCCAAGCCAAGCAACAAATACCTTGCGAGGCTAATACTATATGTGCGAAAATGGCTGTCTCAATATCAGATATCATAGCTCCCTTGGTAAGGGAATACTATGCAGGTCTGACGCCGAAGGAGATAGCGCCGCAGCACGTTGAGAGGAGAGAGTTCGGATTCGGCGACTTCGAGAGGACCATAGCTTACAGGCATGTCGCGTTCGAGAACGAGACGAAGCTGCACAGCTATCTCGTAGAGAGCGCGCCGCCTTTCGTCTCATACTCTCCAAGCGAGTACGAGGACCCTGCAGGCAGGCCGATGGAGAACAAGCATTGGATGGGATCGGAGCTGGTGTTCGACCTCGATGCCACAGACATGAAACTGGCATGCCAGAAGGAGCACGGCTCCAGCTGGGTCTGCCAGAACTGCCTCGACGCAGTCAAGGCAGAAACCATGAAGCTCGTGGAGGAATTCCTCATACCCGACTTCGGCGTATCCGAGAAAGAGATATCGGTCAACTTCAGCGGCAACCGCGGCTACCACGTCCATGTCATGAACGAGGACATATACAAATTGGGCCCGGGCGCAAGGAAGAGGCTGACGGAATACATATCAGGCGCCGGAATAGACCTGAAGAACTTCTTCCCTGCCCTTGGCGAGAGGGGCCACAGGCTCGAGGGGCCGACGCCTACGGACTACGGATGGGGCGGCCGACTGGCACGTGGCGTCATATCCGCGCTCAACGGCGGAGAAGCTGCACTGATCAGCCTTGGAATAGACAAGACGATAGCGAGGAAGCTGTCCAAGAACAAGGCAGAAGTGGTCCTTGGGATAGCGACCAACGGCAACTGGGACAAGATAAACATACCCAACAAGGCCGACGTCTGGACCAACGTACTGAACGGCATGGCGGTCAGGCAGGGCGATCAGATAGACAGGAACGTGACGAATGATGTCTACCACATAATAAGGCTGCCGAATTCCATACACGGAAAGTCCGGCCTTGTATCGAAGAAGCTGCGCTCATTCAAGGAGCTTGCAGGTTATGAGCCCATGAAGGAAGCGATCGCGTTCAGGAAGGGTACAATGGAGGTCGTGGCGACATCGCCGCAGTTCTCCATGGGCGGAGAAACTTTCGGCCCGTTCAACGGGACGAAGGTGGAACTGCCTACGTACGCCGCGGCGTACCTGCTGCTGAAAAGGGTAGCCACGCCGAAGTGACCTGTGTCACTTCAGCCTTATCGTATCGAGGTTCATCGGCGACCTCGAATCCGCATGCTCGCGCTTGCCGAGCGCGCGTGCCAGGTCGTCGCACTTCGACTCCTCGCCGTGCATCGTGAATATCGATGAGGGTCTCGGCCTCAGGTTGTCCACGAAGCTCATGAGCTGGTGCCTGTCGCTGTGGCCCGAGAACCCGTCCACTGTCTTTATGTTGAGCCTGACCTTGAGCGACTCGAGCTTGCCCTCGCTGTTCGGCAGCGCTATCTCGCTCGTGCCGTTCTGCAGCCTCCTTCCCAGCGAGTTTGCGCTGTTGTATCCCACGAATATGACCGTGTTCTTTGGGTCGTCCGCGAGCGCCTTGAAGTACTCGAGGCTCGCTCCTCCGTTCAGCATTCCGCTGCTCGCCAGAATTATCGCCGGTCCCTTGTCAGTTATCGTCTCGCGCTCCCCTTTTATGACCTCGAATATCTCGCTCTCGAATGGCGACCTGTTGTTCAGTATCCTGTTCCTCAGGCTCTCCTTCATGTATTCCGGATACGCGGTGTGTATCGCGCTCGCCTCCAGGACCATTCCGTCAAGGAAGACTGGCACGTCCATCTTGTACTTGCCGCTTCCGGCCATGTAGTTCTCGAGGACAAGCTGCAGCTCCTGGCTCCTTCCGACCGCGAACACGGGTATGAGCACCTTGCCTCCGCCTTCGATCGTCCTCTTTATCGTCTCCATCAGCTCTATCTCGGAATCGTTCCTGCTCCTGCCGATGTCGTTGTGGCCTCCGTACGTGCTCTCTATGAAGAGTGCGTCGACCCTTGGGTACTTGGTCGAGGCGGGGTCGAACAGCCTCGTGAATCCATACTTCATGTCGCCTGTGTGTACTATGTTGTACATGCCCTCTCCGACATGCAGGTGCACCGTGGCGCTGCCGAGTATGTGCCCGGCGTTGTGGTACGTGAGCTTGAGCTCGTCCGTTATGGTGGTCACTTCGCCGTAGTCTCTGGGTATCATGTGAAGCAGCATCTTCCTTATGTCCTTCTCGTCGTAAAGCGGCGTGCCTCCGGATCTCACGATCAGTCGCGTATAGTCCGTCAGCAGGAGCGCGGCGAGATCCCTCGTCGGCGGGGTGCAGTACACCGGCCCGTCATAGCCGTACTTGAACAGGTATGGTATGAAGCCCATGTGGTCCATGTGGCCGTGCGTCAGCACGACCGCGTCTATCTCGTTTATCGATATGTTAGCGGTATCCAGGTACGGGAACGCCTTGTTCACGCTCGAGCCCGCGTTGGCGTCGGCGCCCTTTATCCCGGGCTCCGGGCTTATGCCGCAGTCTATGACTATCTTCGAGTGCGGCGTCTCGAGCAGAAGCGAGCTCCTTCCTACCTCCCTGAAACCTCCCAGCGCCGTGGCCTTCAGCCACTCGCTCTTGAGCACCACGCTGTTTATCTTCTTGCCTACGCTTGTCAGGAACTTCTTCCTGAACTCTGCCTCCTTGAACAGCATCTGCCTTACTCCAGGTATCGTCTCGCTCTCCATCGTCGGAGTCCTGAGAACCTTCGGAGTCCAGTTCGTCTTTATGACTATCTCCTTGAGCCTTGCCCCTCTCTTGCCTATCACCAGCCCGGGCTTGAGGGACTCTATCCTTACTTCGGAGAATTCGGGTACGAACTTTATGCCGCCGACGACCGCCTCCTTCGGCACTATCTCCTCTATGGCGGTCTTTGCCTCGTCCGGGTTCATGAGCACGGACGCGTCGCTCCTTACTATCAGCTTCCTCTTTATCATCGAAGCTATGTTCTTTATCAGCATCTCGTCCTCGTAGACCGCCTTCGGGTTCTTTATGTAGACCACTATGTCCGGACCCTCGAACTCCGCCTTCACGAAGTCGGCGTCTGCTGGCAGCATCTCCTTTATCTTGTCGAAGAGCCCCGCTGCCTTCGCTTTCGTCATGCTTTCTACTGTTTCTTCGGAATTCTCTGCCACTTGATCACGTTGGATTGAGTGTTATGTTGTTCGCGTTGCGTTATGTGTGTGATTGCTTCTGCCGTACCGGTTGGTGGTGTGCATAACCGTGAAACTGCGCTTCGCCTTTCAGTACGCCCTCTCCAAATACTGGTACGAATGAATGCAATAACCGGAAAATCAAAATCATTAAGTAATCAATGATGCGCGTGCGTAATGCGCGCGGTAGGGATTTACTTGCTGCTTGCCTGGGGCATGAACTTGTCCAGCTCCTTGTCCTTGTACTCCGTGTACCCTGCCTTGTTTATCACTGCGATTATCATGCCGTCGCCGACAGCCGAATCCCTCGACGTCGCGATCGAAAGCGCGCGCGCCGCAAGCCTGACAGCCTCCTTTGTCGTCACGCTCTTCTTGTAAGCATCTTCGAGGTATCCGAGCGCCAGCTCGGTCCCGCTTCCTGTAGCAGTGTACATGGATTCCTCGCTGTAGCCGCCGAGCGGGTCGAGTGAGTAAAGTCCCGGCTCGCCGTCCACATTCACCCCTCCTATTATGAGCTGCACGTAGTACGGCATCATCTTATTCTGCTGCAGCATTATCGAAAGCAGCGAGGTTGCAGACTTCGGCGAGAACGACCTGTTCTCGCTCATCTTGTATATCTCGTTGTTCGCCTTGAGCAGCCTGACCAGCTCCTGCGCATCCCCGACGGATCCTGCGACAGTCATGCCCAGATTCTCGTCGATCTCGAACACCTTCCTGGTCTCCTTGCTTGCTATGAAGGTTCCCATCGTCGCCCTCCTGTCAGCGCCGATTACGACACCATCGCTGCACACTATCCCAACTGTGGTTGTGCCCTTCATCACTTCCATGAGCTTAGTCTTCACATCGGTCTTCATCCATCGCACCTGAGAATTTATTACTGGTCTCAAAGCATGAAATTTACACTTACGGCTTAAACTGGGCAAGCGTATAAACAACCAGCCTCGCCAACAAACGCCGGTTCAGGAATCATATATATCACAAACACGCACATATATAATCATTTGCATCTTGGCCCTTTATGGCCTTTCAGGACCGGCGTGATCGGTGCCCCTATCGGCGCGCCGGCTGCCCGCGCACTACGAACAAGCGCCGTATTTTAGTCTCCGGTCCGCACTCAATTCATCACTCTACTGTCTACCTGCTCTATACTGTGCTCCGCTGCGCTCATATGCCGAGTTCCAGTATGCTGTTTCCCACATACTGGCGCTTGGACTCCATGAGCTCCGCATAGGCGAAGGTTCTCTGGACCTTCACGATCTTCACGCTGTACGAGTTTCCTATCCTCGTCTTCGCGTTCCTTACGAAGACCACGAAGTCCCCTATCCTTCCTATGCCCTCGCCTCTCGCGCCCTTTGCTGAGACCTTGAGGTTGTACGTCTCGCCCTCTGCTACCTCATCCATCCTATCCATATTTCCCACCCGAAGAACCTGTCCCGCCGCACACTCATGCGGCATATTACGGTTCTTACAATCAGAATCGGTTTGAAAGGCATTTAAACCTTCTATGCAAAATGGCGGTGCCTTAGCCAACTGTCTAACTATATAAAAAATCCGTATGGCCGTCAGCCCTTCCGTCGGCCTCCGAGGGGCCTCATGACGCGCCTGAGGATGAGCGTTGAAGCAACGAGCAGTATGGCGAGGACCGCGAACGTGGCATACCTGTATCCGTTTATCCTCTGCAACTGCTGCGATGCGGAGTCCCTTGCGAGTGCCAGCAGCGAATAAGCCTGCGCGTAATTGCCTTCAGAGGCGTTTCTCTTCGCCTCGGTCAGATACCTGCCCGCGCCTGTCATGTTTGGGTAGAACGCGACGTATGCGCTTTGATTGACCACGCCGATGAATGCCTCGGTGCTGTTTATCGCGCTGGTCAGGTTGTCGGGAACAAGCGAGTTTGCCGGGAAGCTCTGCGCATGCACTACTGCGTATGCCGCCACGAGCGCCACAAGACCCACAAACACGACTCCGTACCTCAATGCACGCACCGCTAATCACTAACTCTAATTATTACTATAAGGAAAAGAAGCAAAAAACAATAAAGGAATAGGATAAAAAGGCGCGCCTGGCGCGCCAAAAAGCCCCGGTCAGAGGTTGACGTCAATGTTGAGCTGCTCCTTCAGCTCCCTGTATCTGTTCCTGATGGTCACTTCCGTGACCCCAGCGACATCGGCGACTTCCTTCTGCGTCCTCCTCTCGCCCGCAAGCGCGCCTGCGATGTAGACCGCCGCGGCGCTTACGCCTGTAGGACTCCTTCCGGAGACCAGCCCCTTCTTCATCGCGTTCTTTAGCAGGGCGGCCGCCTTCTCCTGGGCCTCGCCGCTGAGCTTCAGGGCGTTTATGTATCTCGGGACGTAGCTTATCGGGTCCGTAAGGGGTATCTTTAGGTTGAGCTCGTGGGATATTACCCTGTAAGCCCTGCCTATCTCCTTCTTCGGAAGCCCAGATATCTGCGCTATCTCGTCAAGCGTCCTCGGCATCCCTGCAGCCCTGCACGCCGCGTATATCACCGCCTGTACTACGGTCTCTATCGGCCTGCCCCTTATCAGGTTGTTCTGGACGCACTTCCTGTAGAGAAGCGCTGCGCTCTCCCTTATGTTATCCGGAAGCCCAAGGTAGCTCGCAACCCTGTTCAGCTCAGGGAGCGCTATGAGGTAGTTCCTCTCGCTGGAGCTAGCTATGCTTGCCCTCTTGTGCCACTTTCTCATCCTGTAGAGCTGCGCCTGGCGCTTTGATGGAATACGGACTCCCCTGATGTCCTTGTTGTAGGCGTCTATCTCAGTCACGAGGCCCTTGTTCGGCTTCGTGTACTTTATCGGCGCGCCGGTCCTGGCCCTTGCGGCCCTCTGGTCGGCGTCGAACGCCCTCCATTCAGGTCCCGTATCGGTTATGCTCTCCTCGATTACGAGGCCGCAGTTGTTGCATACCTGCTCTCCGCGCTCGCTGTCGAATATTATGTCGGTGGATCCGCAGCTCGGGCACCTCCTGTTGCTGCCCACAGTACCTAGCTCCTTGCGGACCTGGTCCTGGTTCTGGGCCTGCATCTCGCCGCCGTTGTGCTGCTGTATCTTCGGCTGAGGGTTAGCATCCTCTATGCTTAGCTTGTTGCCGCTCACGACTATCCGCCTGGCGTTGTCCGCCTTGTCTTTCGGCTTTGGGGCCGCGGCTTTCTTAGTCGGAGCCTTTGATACTTTACTCTTACCTTTCACTTTGCTTTTTTGTTGCATTTTCTTTCACCTTTTGGTGGAGTACCAAAATCAATTTTACGTCGGAAACCGAATAGAAAACCTTTTAAATATTTCCAAAATCAGCAAATAATATGTGAGCAATTAAATATTTAAATCTTTCCATGCCAAAAAAGCGCCCCCTTCTCGTGCGGAAGGCCCTTCCGGACAGCCCGTACAAATAGCGGAAGCGAGCGAATCGGATCGTTGCCCTGGAATTGAAGGACATTTACCCAATGTTCTGATATTAAAAAAGCGCAAAAAGTTATTTAAAGCAACCTTGCAATATATTAGCGATGGTGATCAGATGAACATGACAGAGATATACGGAATGGATATTTACAGCGACTCCGGCCAGTACCTCGGCGAGGTGAGGGACGCGATAGTGGACCTTGAGGGCGGCGGAATCAGCAGGCTGCTCATGGAGGAGTGGAGGAGCGCCAACGCTGGCGAGATAAAGAGGATACTGAAGGAGAAGAGCGTGCTGTTCAAGAACATAAAGAACATAAGCGACGTTGTGCTCGTTTCGGCGTCAGGCCAGGTAAAGCACGCAGAGGGCGCGGACAGCACCGAAGCAGCCGATCTCTCAGGCAGATAATTGCATCTGTGCCAAAGCGGCACAGTTTCTTTCTTTTTCTTTGATACTTTTCTTGATACTTTACTTTTACTTGAGTTTACTTGGGTTGCGCCTTCTCACGCGCCGCTCTTGTCGAGAAGGCGCGGCAGCTTGATGCCTTTCTGGCCCTGATACCTGCCCTTGTACGCGCCTGCGACCTTGCTGTTCGTCTTGATAAATATTATGTGCGCGAACCTAGTTGACGGATTCAGCCTTATCTTGTAGGGTGCGTTGTTTGATACCTCGAGGGTTATGGTGCCGTGGAATCCGGCATCTATTATCGTAGGGGGCATAGACAGGCCGTGCCTGGCCCACGTGCTCCTCAGCTCAACGAAGCCCACGAGATCGTCGGGCATGCCTATCTCCTCCTTCGTAGAGAGCAGCACCTGCTCGCCCGGGCTTATGATAAGGTTTCTGGCGCTCTTTGTTACCTTGTAAGTTTCCGCGACGTGCTCGCTGTCTGTCGGATCAAGCACGAAGTCCTTACCATGGTCGACATGGTGCGCTATTTCGTTCGCAAGCCGGAAATCCATCCCATTCTCCCTGACAGTCTCCTTCTCAAAGGGCTTTATCGTCAGTCTGCCGCTTTCGATCTGGCCGAATATGTCGAAGTCCGAAAGTATCATTGCATCGCCATCAATGCTGATATAAGCGCAGCAAACCAATAAAGAAGTTGCAGTGGCAATAGATTTGGGGTGGCGCGGTGCTCATCGCATTCGAGGGGATAGACGGCTCTGGAAAGAGCACCCAGGCGAGGATGCTCTACAGATGGCTGTCTAAGAGAAGGAGGTGTATACTGACCAAGGAGCCGACCGATGGAAGCATAGGCA
>DAHXNT010000017.1 GCA_027365215.1 Microcaldota archaeon | reverse complement strand
AGATCCTCATCACGGCGTTGGCTCAGGACCTTTTTTATTCATCACTACAGTACGTTCGCATTAAAGGATTATATTCCTTTCACAGCGGCGCGAATAGCAGTGCGGTCGTTTACGGGCGGCAAAGCGCGCACAGCCAAGGTTTATATGTGTAAGCGACAACATTATATCGCATTGCGCCCTCTAGCGCGGTGTTCAAAGCCAGGTGTTGAGATATGAGCATGATTGATGTAAACGAGTCGGATTTCGAGAAGGAAGTGCTGCAGTCTAAGCTGCCGGTCATCATAGACCTCTGGGCAGAGTGGTGCGGTCCGTGCCGTATGTACTCGCCCGAGATAGAGGAAGCCTCGAAGGAGTTCGAGGGGAAGGCGAAGTTCGTGAAGGTGAACGTGGACGACAACCAGAGCATAGCCACGAGATACAACATAATGAGCATACCCACCACGCTCATAATTGACAAGGGGAACGTCAAGGCGGAGAACGTCGGCGCGATACCCAAGAAGATGCTCGTGGACTGGATAAAGAGCAATATTTGATGCCGTGCCTCACGCACGGCGCGGCTCCTTTTCTTGTTCTTGGTGCACACGACCGCAGTGACTGTAGTAAAGTTTTATTATGGTTGGCGTGCATCTATCTTCTGCTGATTGGCATACTCGGCGCGCATGGCTGATTCGATGGCTGACATACCTTTTCCAAGGGGAGTGAGAGACCTTCTTCCTAGCGCGGCGCTTTTCAGGAGCAGCGTCATCAGGACCATAGAGAAGGTCTACCAGTCATTCGGCTTCTACGAGATAGACACGCCGTACATGGAATCTCTCGACCTTCTGAAAGGCAAGGAGGTTATCGGCGAAGAGGGCACGAAAGAGCTGTTCGAGCTGAAGGTGGAGAACCTCGGAATGAGGTATGACCAGACCGTCTCTCTAGCGAGGTTCATGGCCATGCACCAGGAGCTGCCGCTACCGTTCAAGAGGTACCAGATAGGCAAGGTATGGAGGCTGGACGAGCCGCAGAAGAACAGGTACAGGGAGATAACACAGGCTGATGTCGACATAGTCGGAGGGAAGAGGGTGATCTCCGATGCGGAGGTCATAGCCGCTGCCATGACCGCATATGACAGGCTCGGAATCAGCTACATGATAAGGATAAGCGACCGCAGGCTGCTTAACGGCGCGCTGGACGCATACGGCATACCGAAGGAACTGCACATTAAGGTAATGCGCGTCATAGACAAGCTGGACAGGCTCGGCAACGCAGGCGTAGCTGCTGATCTGCTCAAGCTCGGCGTAAAGAAGGAGAGCGCCGATGGAATAATGGGGTTCATAACCAAGGGCAGCACGAACGAGGAGAGGCTGGATTACGCGGAAACGGTGGTCAAGGACAAGGAGCCTATAAAGGAGATGCGCGACCTTTTGGATACGCTCAAGCTGTACACGCTCAGCGGCGAGATCGGAGTCGACTTCTCGACAGTCAGGGGGATAGACTATTATACTGGAGTCGTGTTCGAGACAATGGAGAAGAAAGGTACTATGAGGTATTCCATGGGCAGCGGCGGCAGGTACGACAATTTGATCGGGAAGTACTGCAGCAGGGAGCTGCCGGCAGTGGGCATATCGATAGGCATAGACCGCGTCATGGACTCCCTGGGCTATGAGAGCGCACCGGTCTACACATATGCAGATGCGCTCGTGGTGTACGTCAAGGAAGGCAATTACAGGTACGCGCTCAAGGTTGCGAACGACCTGAGAGGCAGGGGCCTCAACATAGACATAAACCTTGCCGGAAAGAACCTCGCCAACCAGCTCGCTTACGCGAACTCCTTGCGCTTCAGCCACGCGATAATAATAGGCGACGAGGAGGAGAAGCTCGGCAAGCTCAAGCTGAGGGACCTGTCGTCAGGGAACGAGGAATTGGTCGGAACCGAGGAGGCGGCGGGCAGGCTGGGGAAGGGAGGGGCTAAGAACCAGTAGCGCCCAACGCTCTATTGCATTACGTTATTTTAATTGATTTCCCATAGTGATTGCATGGCAAAAAACCAGGTTGACGAAGTAACGGAAGAGACGGTGGCGAAGGGCGGCGTCCTAGTGAAGCTCTATTTCGACATGCAGAGCAAGGATAAGGACCAGCTGCAGCCGCTCATGGTCGACCTCATAAACAAGCACCTCCTTAAGGAGAACGGCGTGGTATACTGCTATGGCTCGGTCGAGGAGCCGCTGGAGAACCAGGGCATCTTCGTGACCAGCGCTATAGTCACCATGCTCGTCAAGAGCTTCTTCTCCCTCGTGAGCATAACGTTCAACTATGCGCCTGCAGGAGTCGAGATATTGGAGCCCGTGAAGGATATGAAGTTCAACGTCAACGACCTGCAGTCGATGCTGATTGACCTTTCACAGCTCTCGCTTGGCTACTCGAAGTTCATGCTGGAGCGCGTTCTCAAGCCGGAGGACCTGAAGAACATAGAGAAGCAGATAGAGAACAGGGTGGAACTGGGCAAGAAGCTCATGGAAAACGGCCACGGCGGGAAAACTGACGGCAAGGATGACGGCAAGGAAGGCAAAAAGTAGAAATGGCGAAAGGCTTTGAAAAAGCCTTGTCAATGATAAAAAGCTACAAAAAGAAAAAATAGTGCTTCGCACCTCACTTCTGGTGCGACGCTACCTCCTTCTTGTTTATCTGCCTATGGGTCTTGATGCTGTTCTTGTAGCACCTGCTCGAGCAGTAGTACTTCACGGCGCCAATCCTGGTGACGTACATGGTTCCGGTTCCCTTCGGCATTTCCCTAGAGCAATATGAGCATTTCATCATAGCACCTTGCTTTGCGCGTTGGACTGGGCGGTGAGGCGGCTCACTTCACCCTTATGTCCTTCGCCTCCCTGTTTGTGTCCGGCAGCCTTATCACGTCCCCCTTCTTTATGGGGCCGAGAAGGTTCCTCCTTATTATCCTGCCGCTGTCCCTGCCTTCAAGTATCCTGCATGACACGGTGTATATCTCGCCGTATATGCCTGTCTTCACCTTCTGCTTGACCTCTATTATTTCGGCAAGGAAGCCGTTGAACGTGCCAGGCTGCTGTGGCCTTGGCTGTTGCTGCGGCGCGTCATGCGGCCTTGCTGGTTGGTTCTCTTCCGCCATCTTAACACTCTGTGAACTTGATTCCTATCCTTATTAGTTGGTCGGGCCCTGTTCCGGCTTTTCTTCCGGCTTCTCCTCTGCCTTCTCCTCCGCTTTCGGGGATTCTGCTTCGGCCTTTGGCTCCGCGGCCGGCTGCTCTGTCTGCGGCTTCGGCTGCTTCTTCGGCTTCTTCTCCTTCTTCTCGGCGCTGTGCTCCGCCTTTTCCTCCTTCGCCTCTGCCTTCTTCGGAGCGATCATGCCCGTGACCTTTGCGACCACTTCAGCTATGCTTGCCTTGGCATCGCCCTCATTCTCTATTGCGACTGCCGCGCATGAGACCGTCATACCTATAGCCTTGCCGAGCTCTGCCTTGCTTGGCACGTAGGTGAACGGTATGCCCTTCTGCTCGCATATAATAGGTATGTGCATGACGACCTCGATAGGGGTCACGTCAGTTGCGACCACGACGAACTTCGCCATTCCGCGTTCCACGCTCTTCGTGGCCTCGTTGGCTCCCTTCCTTACAGTGCCCTTCTGCTTTGCCTGCTGCAGGGCCTCGTATGTCTTCTGAACGACCTCGTCAGATACTTCAAACTTCGCAAAAGATGTTGCCATTTTTTCACCGTCTGTCCTAAAACTTCATCCGATAACTTACGGCGCCGAGGCGCCTCGTATACTCAGATAATCAGCAGAATATCTATGCTGCTCAACATATTTAAATGCTTGCTAGTCGGCGAAGTCCTCCGGCTTCGGCGGCTCTGGAGGCTGGCCCTTCCTGGTCCTTATCTCGCGCACGATCTTGTCCTGGAGCTGCGCCGGCAGTTTCTCATAGCCTGAGAACTCCATTGACCAGAGCGCCCTTCCCTGCGTAAGGCCGCGCAGGTCGTTCGAGAATCCCTTTATGACCTCTGCGACCGGCATCTTGGCGTGTATCGTCGCCGCTTCCCTCTCCTGGGTTATGTTTGTTACCTGACCGCGCTTGCTCTGCAGCATCGTTATGACGCTGGAAAGCATGTCCTGGGGTATGCTTATCGTGAAGTTCTGCTTCGGCTCGAGCAGCGCCACGCCAGAGATGAGCATGGCCGCGTATATGGCCCTCCTTATCGCAGGTATTATCTGCGCAGGGCCCCTGTGCACCGGGTCCTCGTGTATCGTAGCGTCGACTATGCTGACGAGCACTCCCGTGCATTTCTCGCGCGCGAGCGGGCCGTCCTTGACAGCGCTTTCGAAGCCGTCGATGAGCAGCTCCATTACCTCGTCCATGTACTGGACGCCCTTTGTCACGTCGGTGAGCACGCAGTCGTTGCAGACGTCGACTACGCCCTTGGCAATGTCCCTTTCCATGCCTGCCTCTATGAGCGCGTCTATGTTGGACTTGCCCTTCGTCTTGCCTTCCCTTATCTTGCCGTCGTCTATCGCCTTGACGACCGCCTCGCCGAGAGGCTCGACATTAATGTAGAACCTCGTGTGCCTGTTCGGCGACTTGCCCTCTACCGGGCCCGTCTTCTTCTCGATCGTCTCCTGATAGACGACAATGGGCTCGCTCGTTACGATAGGTATCTTGAAATCGTCCTTTATCTTCGTCTCTATTATCTCGAGATGCAGCTCGCCCATTCCGGCCACGAGGTGCTCTCCGGTTTCCTGCTTTATCTCGACCTTTATCGTCGGGTCTTCCTTCGAAAGGTCGTGCAGCGCCTCTATGAGCTTTGTAGTGTCCCTTGAATCCTTGGCCTCTATAGACTTCGTGACCACGGGCTTCGAGTAGTGCGTTATGCTCTCGAACGGCTCTATCTGGTCCTCGCTCAGCGTGTCTCCCACTGAAACGTTCTTGAGGCCTACTATCGCGGCGATGTTTCCGGCAGGTACCGCATCTACGGATATCCTGTCCTTGGCCATGTATATGCCGACCTGCTGCACCTTTTGAATGCGGTCGCTTCCAGAGAGGTGGACTTCAAGCCCCTTCTTGGCGACTCCGGAGAATACGCGTCCTACCGCGACCTCGCCGCTCTGCCTGTCCTCAACTATGCCGAACACCACTATGTTGGTCTTCGCGCTCGCGTCGGTCGCGAGCATCGACTTGCCAGCGGTGCTCTCCAGGTCGCCGTGCCATATCCTGGGAATCCTGTACTGCTGCGCGACCCTTGGCGACGGCAGGTGCTCTATCATCATAGGCAGTATCGAATCCTCGATGGGTGCCAGCTCCTGCAGCTTCGGTATGTTTTCCTCGGCAGTGTACTTGAATATCTCCTTGAACGTGACGTTCTTGTTCTGCAGTATGTACTTGGACATAGCCCAGCGCTCGTATGCCGAGCCCATCGCTACCGTGCCCTTCTCCACGCTTACCTTCCACGCGTCGATGTACTCTTCCGGTGCATACTTGTCGATCAGGTCATTGACGTCGTTTATCAGCGTCGCGATCCTCTCCTGGGTCTGCTCCGGCGTGAGCCTCAGTTCCGTGAGAAGCCTGTCCACCTTGTTGATGAACAGTATTGGCTTGGCGCGCTCCTGCAGCGCCTGTCGCAGCACAGTCTCCGTCTGCGGCATTATCATCTCTACAGGGTCTATTACTATAACCACGCCGTCCACTGCCCTCAGCGACCTGGTCACGTGGCCGCCGAAGTCTACGTGTCCCGGCGTGTCTATCAGGTTTATTATGAAGTCCTTGTCCTTGTAGTTGAATCCGAGGGATATGTCAGCCGACTTGATTGTCATCCTCCTTTCCTTCTCGATCGCCTCGAAGTTCGTGTAAAGCACGTCTCCAGATACCGCCTTGGATATCAGTCCGACCTTCACGAGAAGGGTATCGGTAAGGGTAGTCTTGCCGTGGTGCACGTGCGCTATGATCGCGACGTTCCTGATATTGTCTACGTCGTTCATCAGCTTGGCTATTTCCTCTACGATGTACTCTTTCCTTACCATTAGGCTCACTTGCTTCGCTTGCTTCGTGCTGTTATGCAGCCTGTACCGGCTACTTCGCGCTTCTCGCCATGCGCTCTATCTCGTTCTTGCGCTTGGTCGCGTAGCTGTTCACGTCGTTGTTTGCAGCGAGGACCAGCTCGTCCGCGAGCGCCTCGTCGATCTTCCTCTTCTTCTTGAATGCGCCTACTATAGCTGCGATCGCGACGTTCCTGAGCGCTATGTCGAGCCTTCTGCTCGCACTCACGTCAACCGCGACGTTTGATATTATGCCTCCATACCTTACCCTTGTGGTGTCCTCTATGGGCGCGCTGTTCTCGAGCGCCCTGACGAACACCTCTACGGGGTTCTTGTGCGTGCGCTCGTTGACCTTGTCGAACGCCGACTCTATTATCTTAAGCACCTTCTGCTTCTTGCCCTGGAGACGACCCTCTGTCCTTATCACGTGGCCGCCTATCTTGCTGCCGGTGCCTCCCCTCATGAGCGAGTTCTCGAGGCGCTCTATGATGTTTATGTCGGCCTTGGAGAACTGCTTCTGGCTTCCCCTCCTGAACGTCATTGGATACTCTATAGGAGTAAGGTTGACGTAGTTCTTCAGGCTGGGGTCGTGTATCTCGACGCCGTAGCTGTACTTTCCGAAGAGCAGCGTAGTGCTTCTCTGGTGCGTGCGCGTATCTTCCACCGGCTGCGCATTGGGCTCTGCCTGTGCCGCCTTCCTTCTCGGGGCGCTTCTCTTCTTCGACTGCACCTGCTCCGCTGTCGCGGCCGCCTCGGCCTTTACATCAGTTGAAACATCTTCCTGTGCCATCGGATCACGTCATCTCTTGGGCTTCTCCTTCTTCCCGCACCTTACGAGCCAGAGGTTCGCGCCGTTGACCTCTATTACCTTGTACTTCCAGCCCGGGATCGCTCCCATCTGGCCCCTCTGGGATCCGCCGAGGCCCTCTATCGTTACCTCGTCGTGCTCGTCTATGTGGTTTATAGTGCCGTCCCCCGGAGAGAACGCGCTTACTATCTTGCCGTTCTTTATGAGCTGCACCCTCACCCCCTTTATCTGGCCCGAGTTGGGTTGCTTCTGCTCCACGATTATCTTCTGGAGGACCAGTCCCTTCGCCCTGGGAACCGTTCCCATGGCATCGTACTTCTGCTTGAGCTTGAACACTCTCCTCTTGAGGGTCTTCTTGAGCATGCGCTGGTGCTTCCTCGTCCTCACCAGTTTCCTAGCTGCAAATTCGCCATTTGGCAATTCATCACCATAAATGTATTGTGCATTGTTCAGTATGTCTGTTTAGTGCGCCTGTTCAGTACGTCTCGTTCAGTATGTTTGAGTCGCCCTGGTCTAATATCGATATCGCGGACACGGAATAGGGCTTTCCGCACACTGTTCCGAGCTGTATCGAATCGCCGTCGAACACTATGACCTTCACGTCAGCGAGCTTGGCAACGTGCTCTATGTCACTGAGCTCTCCCGGCTTGTTCTTCGACGACGCTATGACCAGCTTCGCCTTGCCCGTGGCTATGGAGTCCATGACGCTGTTTATTCCTATAGCGACGGCTCCGCTATCCACTGCTAGACGTATATCGCTAGTAAGATTAGCCATATAACTCACTGAATAAAAGCCTTGATGCAGACTTGGTGCTGACCTGCCTTACAGAGAGCGGTCGGCATACTAATTATAGCGGGAAAGCTATAAATATCTATTGCATTTCTGAGGAAGAAATTGAAAAAGGGAACAGAGGGAGCCACTTTCAGTGCTGTATCACGTAGTTGCAGCCAGCGGGCTGCGCCAGCGCGTTGCTCAGTATCAGCTTCAGGTAGCCCAGATACCTTACGGAACCGATCACCTTACCAGAGACATGACCCTCGCCGATAGGGTAATTACCGTACTGGATGTCGAGGCCAGGGTTGTTGTCCCCCTTGGTGAGCACGTAGTAGGATCCGGCAGCGTCGATCACTGCGTAGACCCTGTGGACTACGTAGGCGTCGCCCTCCTTGTAGAACGAATCCTGGGGTATGGTGGAATACACTATGATAGGATTGCCCCTGTCGCCCGTTATGTTCGTGCCGGCTATGCTTATTCCTGTGGTGTACGCTATCTCCTGCGTGGTTCCGTTGGTGAACGTCACGTTGCGCTCCCCGCAGTTGTACTGCACGAGGTTGCCGTTCTGGCTTGCGACAACCTTGTTCAGCTCAGGGCTGTAGAGTCCTATGGAATAGCCAGGATACACCGTCTGCGATACGACAGCCTTGTTGCCGGTTATCGTGTATGCGACACATGAGAGGTCTTCGGCCCCCATGTCTGACAGCATCGACTGCATCTGCGCGCTTGTGACGTCAACGACAGGCGCCTTCAGCGCCGAGGCGTTTATGCCATTGACAAGTATCATGTCGCCTCTCGAGAGCACGGGAAGCATGCTGCAGCTCGGCACGACATCAAGTGGAGACGAGGTGTGAAGCAGGAACCTGAGCGCGTACCAGAATATCACTACTACGACTATCACGGCCACGAACTCTATTATGCTCCTCTTGTAGCCGCTCTCCTTGACACCGAGCGACACCTCCAGTACCAGTATTGCCACTATCATGACGAATGCCGCTATCCCGAACGCGATGGAGAAAGCGGAACTCTGGTAAATTATGTATAGGGCGACGAGCACGACGAGTACGATGTAAAGCGGCCAGACCTTTATCGAGCCGGAGCGCATTGCGGCTTGCTTATTGGCTGCAGCTGGCCTAGGCCTGCTGCCGTGCGCGGCTCTTCCGCCGTTCCTGTTGCTCCTGTTATTCCTGTTGTTCCTTTGCATGTGAGCACTTCGTCATGGATGCTGCGGCGCACGGCGCTCGCAACGGAAAGTGTAGAAGGGAATATATGCGCCAATCTATTTATGGCTGTCGCGCTTTATGCTTTCTGTGACCTGCTCGCATCAGCATTCGCATCCGAAGGCGCGCTGACACCGTTCTTGTTCACCATCTGTATGCCGACCGCCTTCGATTCCTTGCCGTCGTTCATCACGCCGATTGCGGTGTCTGCCGATGTTATGAGCGGGTCGTTGTGGCTGACGACTATGAACTGTGACCTGCTCGCTAGCTCCTTTATGAGCTTCGAGAGCTTCTTCGAGTTCTCCTTGTCCAGGGCGGTGTCTATCTCGTCGAATATGTAGAACGCCATAGGGTTCCTCATCTGTATGGCGAACAGCAGTGTGAGCATGACCAGCGACTTCTCGCCTCCCGAGAGGGAAACCGGGTTCTTCGATGACCTTCCGGACCTTATATCGAACATGAGCCCGGATTCGAACGGGCTCTTCATCGATGAGAGGCGTATTGTCGCCTCGCCGCCGAACACGTGCTCGTAAAGGCCCTTGAAGTTCTCGTTGACCGCGTTGAACGTCTCCATGAACACAGCAAGCTTCTTCGCCTCGATCTCGTCTATCATGGCCAGTATGGATGCCTTCTCCGAATCAAGGACCGAGAGCTTGCCCTGCGCCTCGTCTACATCGCGCTTCTTCGCCTCGTACACCTCCGGCGCCTTCAGGTTGACGGCGCCTAGGCTGTCGACCTTCGCCTTCGCCTTTGCGAGATCCTCAGCCAGCTGCTCCGCTGACCTGCCCTCCATGGCCTCGGCCCCCGCATAGTTGACCAGCTCCGCCTTTATGTCGGAGAGCCTGGTCTGGCTCTGCATCATCCTACCATCCAACTCTATTATTTCGGATGAGAGGCGCTCGACCTTCTGCATTATAGTCCCGCGCTCGAAGCTCATGTCGGAAAGCTGCTTGTCCAGCGCTAGTATGCCGCTGTAGAGGCTCTCGGACAT
>DAHXNT010000016.1 GCA_027365215.1 Microcaldota archaeon | reverse complement strand
TGCGCCTTATAATTTTTTCCCGTAGAATACAATCTCATAGTGCTGAATTTGTCGCATTTATTTAGTTTACAAAAGCCTTTGTTAGCCAGAAAGGAAACGGCTGGGTTTTGAATACAAAGGATAGCGCAGTCAGGGCTGCCTTATCATCACGCGGTCGGTTATGTTGGTGACGCGGTCTATGTCGAACCTGAGCGTCGAGCCGTAGTGCGTCTTGACGAGTATGCTGCTCCTTGCGAGGTCGACGTCCTCGACGCGGCCTATGTACGCGCCTATCTCGTTTATCACCTTCTTGTTCTTCATCCTGGAGTTCTTTATCGCCCTCTTCTTGAGGAAGTTGCTGAACTCCGAGATTACGTAACCGAAAGCTATCGAGACCGCGCTGAGCAGCAGGAATTCCCAGAAGTATATCTGCGCCGCGAACCACGCCGAGAGTATGTACAGCAGTGCAAGGGATATTATCCCATAGCCTATGTACGTGCCCTGGTTTATCGCCCTGTACTTCAGCCTCTTCTTGCCGAGATCTATTATCCTGCCCACGAAATAGAGCAGCAGCGACACAGGGAATATCATCAGGAAGCCCTCTGCGGCGAACGAGAAGAGCACGAGCTGGTTGGCGGTCTTCGCCGCGGCGCTGTAGTAGCTGCCGTAGCTTATCACCAGCGCTATTATGAAGAACAGTATCGAAGCGATGTAGAATATGAAGCTTACCCTGTCTATGCTGAAGCCGAGCCCCTTGAAAGACCTCACGAGCGCCTCCCACATGCCGAAGCCGTAGAGTATGAGGTATACTCCTACGAGCGCTATCGGCAGGTACAGGCCTAGGCCGAAATACAGGCTTATGGAGAACAGCAGAAGCAGGGCTGCGGGTATGCCGAACACTATCCTCGCGTAGTGCGGCTCCTTGAGCTTCTCCAGAATGGTGAAATACGCCTTCTCGAACTGGGGCGCCTGGTTTATGTGGACGAAGTCCACGCTGTTGACCTTGACCCTCGTCTTGAGTATCGGAAGCACGCGGTTGTCGCTCTCGCCATCGGTCACGAGGAGGCAGGAGTCCGCCTTGAACTCGTCAAGCACGAGCTCTATCTGCCTCGCAAGCTCTGCGTCTGCGGCGTAGCCCTCCTTCTCCGCGCCGGTTATCGTCGCCACGCCGACGACGTATCCGTCCTTCTTGAGCTCGTCATACCTCTTGACGGCCTCGAACATCGTGTTGCCGTCAGAATCCTTCGGATCTGCAAGTATTAGTTTTGTCGCGGCGTCTATGTTCTCCTTCCTTCCGACGACCGGACCTGTGACCTTAGTCTTCCTGTAGAGGTCGTTGTCTATGTCTACCGCAAGCACGAGAACCCTTTCCGCCATCGGATATCGCCAGATGCGACGCACGCATACGCAGCGTGCTGTCTATAGAATAAAGGATAATACAGAATAAAAATACATAGGATTGGCATGCGGTCCGCGTGATAGCGGAACTGCCCGCAAATATGCGCTGCCGGATTCAGCTCTTTATCTCCAGCTTGTTGACCTCGACGCTGCCTATCTCGGTTATGTGCTTGAGCTTGGACGACATTTCGGCCTGAAGCGATCCGCTGACGACGGCACCGATGATGCTGTCCTTCGTGTTTTCCTTGCAGTAGCTTGCGGCGAATTCCGTCGCCTCCTTTCTCATCCCTGAGAGCTTGGACCTCGCGACGCGGCTCTTCGTCACGACGAGCATCTTTAACACTATGCCAGAACCGTCGCTAGACTTCGTAGGTATGACAGCATTGACCAGGCTCCTGTGCCTCCTTATAAGCGACCTCAGATAGCTGTAGAGGGTCTCTATGGTGACCACGTTGGTTCGCGCTGCGTTGCCCGACACCTCGGTAACCTTGAGCTTGACGTTCGTGTTCATCTTCGACATGTTGTGCGTCAGCGCGTCCAGGCCCACGATTATGCTCCTGCCCATGACGGACTTCTCGTCGTTGCCCGGCATCTCGCCGACGACCTGGCCGTCGAAAACCTTCGGGGCGTAGACGTTGAACCATTTCTTCAGCTTGAACTTGTCGACTTTCCTTTCCAATGTCATAATACCAACCTGTCAAATAACTTCTTCACTTGCCCTTTATCAGCAGCGCGGCCTGCTCCGGATCGTACTTCCAGCCGGAAGGCAGCTTGCCCGAGTGCCTGTAATACTTAGTAAGGCGCCATATCTTTGCTTCGACCCTCTGCAGGCCCATGGTGTTGCCCTTGTCGTGCTTGTTGCGCGAGATGTGATTCCTGAGATTAACGGCCTTCTTCATCAGATCCATCAGGTCAGGAGGCATGCTTCCGCTGACGCCCTGCTCCTCCAGCACCTTGCCGAGGCGCTTGCCGAGCACCTGCTTCAGGTACATTACCTTGTGCTCCTCCTTCAGCCTTGCGCCTATAGCGCTCGGCGCCAGGCCCTGCTTGGCCAGCGAAACTATCTGCTTCTCGATGTCCTCGTTGCTCAGCTCGGTTACCCTTGGCGCGTCTGCGCCGATAACCGGCTTCCTCGACTTCGACTTCCCATGCCTTTTCGTATGCATTCTGGCCATTTATTGACCCCGGTTGAACATTCGCATTGATGATTGGTTGTTGCTTTGCTTTATTTTATTTTACTTTACTTTTATCGGCGCGCGGCGCATCACACATCTATAGATACAGAGTATTCGGCCGCTCTGCTTACCTTGACCCCAGAAGCCTTGCAGATGCTTTTGAGTTCGCCCTTGCCTATTTCAACGGCTTTATAATATTCATCAGGAACATTTATATTGATTGATGTTATCTCCTTGTTGAGCGCCAGCCTCTGGGCGGCCTTCGCCTTCCTGACGTCTGCTATTATGTCGTTGAGCAGCGCACCTGCGCTGCCGTAGTCTATCTCGACTATGTCGCTCGAGAACACGATCCCGTTTATCACGAACGAGGGCCCCTCCGGCCTCTCCGCGTGCTTCGGGAAATCGCCCTCGAATATGCTGCGCTCCGAGAACCTCGAATTTATCTCTTCGCTTATGTGTGGCGCCACCGGGGCAAGCATGCGCAGCGTCGTCTCGAGGACCGTCTTCAGCGTGTATGCAGCGGCCTTTCTGCTGCCGCGCATCGACTCCTCTGTTGAATATATGCGGTGCTTTACATCTTCTATGTAGTAGTCGCAGAACTCGTGCCAGTAGAACTTAACAAGCGGATTCATCGCGTTGAAAAGGTTAAAGTCCTCATAGCCGTTTGTGACCTCCTTGACAGTGTCGTTCAGCCTACCGAGTATCCAGAGATCGAATATGTTCATGTACTTGTGCGGCTCCTCCTCAGGCTTCGTGACCTTGCCCTCTCCCTCTATCGCCTTCGCTACCAAGTTCGCTGAGTTCTCGAGCTTCCTCAGGAAGCTGTTCGCATAGTCCATGTCCTCGTACGAGAATACCTTGTCCTTCTCCAGGCTGCCGCTTAGGGCTACCCACAGCCTTACCGCGTCGACAGGATACTTCTTCAGCAGCTCAAGGGGTGCTATGCCGTTGCCGAGGCTCTTGTGCATCTCACGGCCGTCAGAGCCTAGTATCATGCCATGTACGAGCAGGTTCTCCCATGGCTTCTTGCCCGTGAGCTCCCTTATCCTGTGTATTGTATAGAAGTCCCACGTCCTTATTATGTCGCGCCCGTTTATCCTCATCGATGACGGGAATGCCCTTTCCATCAGCTTCTTGTCTTCGGGCCATCCGGATATAGCAAGCGGAGTTATGGATGAATCCACCCATACGTCGCACGTATCCGTCTCGCCTTTCAGCGTGTGCCCGCACTCGGGGCACTTTTCCATGCTCGGCTTGTCCTTCGCCGGGTCTACGGGCAGCGCGTCTTCCTTTGGCCTGAGCACGTAGCCGCACTTCTCGCAGTACCAGAACGGTATCGGAGTGCCGAACACCCTCTGCCTTGAGATGTTCCAGTCCCACTCTATGTAATTGGCCCAGTCGTACAGCCTCTGTATCTCAGTGCTCGGCGTCCATTTTATGCTGGCTGCGGTCTCCTTTATCCTTTCCGCGTGCTCCTTCGTCTTTATGAACCACTGCATCGACGACAGTAGCTCCGCGGTAGTGCCGCACTTGTCGTGTATCTTTACCGCGTGGGTTATGCTCTCTTCCTTCACGAACGCGCCCTCCGCCCTTATGTCACCAAGTATCTCCTGCCTTGCCTTTTCCGCGGGCATTCCGTCGTACTTGCCGGCGTTTGTCATCAAGCCGCTGCCGTCCATCGCCTCTATGAGCGGAAGCTTGTGCTTGTACATCATTATTACGTCGTTCTTGTCGCCGAACGTGCACACCATCTCGGCGCCAGTGCCGAACTCCTTGTCGACTATCTCGTCTGAGATTATTTCGACCTTCTTCTTGAAAACAGGGGTGACCGCGGTCTTCCCGATGAGCTTCTTGTATCTCTCGTCATCAGGATTCACCGCGAGGGCGACGCATGCATGAAGCAGCTCCGGCCTCGTGGTCGCTATCTCTATTTTCTCATCGGAACCGTCTATGCCGAACAGGACGTGGTTCAATACGGTGCTCTTTTCCTTCTCCTCAGTCTCCTCCCTGGCTATCGAGGAGTTGCAGTGCGGGCACCAGAGCACGGGATGCTTCGCCCTGTAGAGCATGCCGCTTTCGTGCATCATGAGCAGGGAAAGCTGCACCCTCTTCCAGTGCTCCTTGGATATGGTAGTATATTCAAGGCTCTCGTCAAACGAAGCACCCATGAGAAGCATCTGCTCCTTGAGCGTGTTCATGTTATCGATTGCAACGCCTATGCACTTCTCGCGGAACTCCTCCCTCGTGAGGTTTTTGCCGTACTTCTTCTCCGTCTCCAGTTCTACAGGGAAGCCCTGCATGTCCCATCCCTGCGGATATAGGACGTTGAATCCGCGCAGGCGCTTGTACCTGGCGATAGAGTCTATGTAGCTTACCCAGTAGGTCTGGCCCATGTGGAGGTCGCCGGTCGTGTTCGGCGGCGGCGTGTCTATAGTGAAGAGAGGCTTCTCCGCGTCGGTCCTGTCGAACCTGAACATCCCCTTCTCTTTCCAGAACGCGTTCCACTTCCTGTCCGCATCTATGTTGTACAAGGTTCCACCAGAATTACTGCGACTGCGCTTGAACGCCCAAGCTGCCGGGCATAAGAATAATGAAAATGCAAGAATAAATAAGGCAGGGTATCACCCTGCCAAATGCTGCAACTTCAGACTGCTTCAGCTAGTGCGAATCTCGCCCTGACTTCGGTAACCTTTACCTTCAGGTGATCGCCCTGCTTTGCTCCCTTTACAAAGATCACAAAGCCGTCCTTCTTTGCTATTCCGTCTCCGCGTGACGCCTCGGCCTCAACCTCGACCTCAATCTCGTCGCCTACCTTGACGGGCTTCTCCAAGAAGTAGTTTGCCTTCATCGGCATTCTGCCCCTTCCTTCCCTTCTGTCGCCGAATTCACGGCGCTCACTTCTTCTTCCGAAGCTGTTTTCTTCTGGACTGTTGTCTTCCATTCTATCTGTCTCCATACGTAGAATCAGCTGTTGCGCTTTACTCCGTATTGTAATTAGATAGTAATGTCGCAAATATTTAAATCCTCGCTTTGCGAGACGAGGCATGCTAATGACGCCGTTCGACGCCTAAGGACGCTTGTATACATTAAAGTAACGT
The DNA here is from genome assembly GCA_027365215.1 of Microcaldota archaeon. Taxonomy (GTDB): domain Archaea; phylum Micrarchaeota; class Micrarchaeia; order Micrarchaeales; family Micrarchaeaceae; genus JAMCYG01. The sequence goes on along the minus strand of DAHXNT010000016.1, from coordinate 4,211 downwards.
GAACGGGAAATCTCACACCATTTATGGGTGGAATGAAAGCGAACAAAAGAGGTATATAAATATAAGCTGCGGTATAAGGAGTATGGAGCTGACAAAAGCCTACAAGTTCAGGATATATCCTGATACAAAAAGGCAGGAAGAGATAGACGAAAGGCTAATTCTTGCGCAACAGTTCTACAACAAGATCCTTGAGAAGTCGATTATGGCATACCAAAATGGGAAAACAAAGACCTCAATAGTTCAGTTCAACAGGTTTGTAAAGGAGACAATCCAGGAAGACAAAAGGTTCCTAAAACTCTATTCCCAGACAAGGTGCGAGATAGAATACAGACTTCTGAAGGCATACCAAAACTTTTTCAGGAGAATAAAGGAAGGGAACAGGAAGGCAGGTTTTCCAAGGTTCAAGTCAAGGGACAGATACAAATCGATAACGTATCCGCAGGACAATGGTTCATTCAAAATCGAGAGGGAGAAGAAAAGGGACAGACTCAGGGTTTCACGAATCGGAACGATGAAGATAGAACTTCATAGATCTATAGAAGGTAAAATCAAGACCATGGCAATAAAGAAAGAGGCGGGAAAGTATCATGCAATCTTCACTGCAATAAAGGAGGCAGAAGTGCCAAAGATAAAGGACATTAATCCAGTGGGAATAGACGTCGGCTTGAAAACATTCGCAGTCCTATCCGACGGAACAAGGATGGAAAAACCCAGATTTGCAAGGAAGAAGGAGAGAAAACTTGCGCGTTGGCAGAGGATAGTCGCAAGGAGGACAACCAAGGAAGGGAGGAAAAAGGCAATACTCCAGTCGCATAATAGGGGAAGAGCAATAGAAAAATTGGGAAGGACATGGCAGGAAGTCAATAACCAGACAAACGACTATTTGCAAAAAATAACCACGAAACTTGTAAATCTCGGATATACTTCCTTTGCAATGGAGAAACTTCAAATTCAGAACATGATGAAGGATCACAAAGTCGCAAGGTCAATTTCAGGTGCTTCATGGAGCAAATTCAAGGAGCTCCTTTCATACAAGGCTGAGAGTGCTGGTATGGAAGTATATGAAGTAAATCCAACGGATACCTCAAGGACATGCAGCAACTGTGGCAACATACAGGAAATGCCACTATCCGAAAGGACATTCCTGTGCATAAAATGCGGTATGCAGAAGGACAGGGATTATAACGCATCAATAAATATACTCAAAAGAGCTACTGCGGGACACGCAGGAAGAAACGCCTCTGGAGACGCAACCTCTACGATACAACTGGTATCGCAAGTTGCATCTGTGAATCAGGAACATACTCTGCATCTTTTAGGTGCAGGGGAAGCCCACACGCTTTAGCGGTGGGAGGATGTCACAGTAACGTGTTTTGACAAAAGTGCTAAAAAACACCATGTCTTATTCCAATAGTAGGCGAGAATAATGACAGAAGCTGAAGAGATACCAAAGGGTCTGCACAAGTATGAGTTGCCGGCGCTGCCTTACAAGATAGATGGCCTGGAACCGTACATAAGCAAGGACATAGTGGACGTGCATTACAACGCGCACCATAAGGGCTATGTCAACACGTCGAACAAGCTGATAGACAGGATGAACAGCATAATAAAGGAGGACGAGAAGAGCTACGACCTCCACGGCGTCATAAGGAACCTCACGTTCAACATAAACGGCAACAAGCTCCATACGATGTACTGGAACAACATGACCGAGCAGGGCAAGGGCGGAGGAAAGCCGGGAGGCAGGCTCGCTGACATGATAGACAAGCAGTACGGCAGCTTCGAGAGGTTCAAGGCGTTCTTCACTGAGGCGGCCAACTCGAACCCGGGAACCGGTTGGGCGGTGCTCAATTACGACGAGGAGAACGGCAACCTGCAGATCATGACCGTCGAGAACCACTTCATGAACCATCTCGCTGAGATGCCGGTGGTGCTGATAGTCGACGAGTTCGAGCACGCTTATTACCTGCAGTACAAGAACAAGCGCCCCGATTACATCACAGCATGGTGGAACCTGGTCAACTGGGACGACGCGGAGAAGAGGCTCGGCAGGGATCTGAAATGAGCGCGCGACGCTAGAGCCCGCACAAGAGAAGCGCATGCCTTCCCTTACTTCTATCTTCTGAGCGATGCATAGAACTGTCCCATGTTGGAGAACAGATAATTAGGCTTGAGCTTGGCGAGAGTGGCGCGGCTGTCGAAGCCGTCCGCTATCGCGCACTCCTTTACCCCAGCATACCTCGCCGTCAGTATATCGTCAATCGAATCGCCTATGTACAGGATCCTTCTCTTGTCGACGTTCATGCGCTTTACAAGGTTAAGCAGGCCACGCGGATCAGGCTTCATCGAGCCGAGAGACCTCATGCTGACCGTCGCTTCGAACATGTTCCACATGCCGGTGTGCTCCATCTCCTTGTTGATTCTGTAGAAGTTGCCGTTCGTGAGGACTGCGAGGTGCTTGCGCCTCATGCGCAGGTATCTCACCGCCTCGAGGGAACTTTTCTGCAGCCTCGGCTTGCTGAAGGAGAAGAAGACGTCGTAGAGCACAGAGAGGAAATCGTTCTTCTCCTCTTCGCGCCTGATGACGGCCCTTGCGGCCTGCGTCCTTGGATTTCTCTCCGCCATCGCGTACCTCTTCGTGTCCTTCTTGCTTGCGAAGAGGCGCTTGTAGCTGTCCGACAGCCTTAGCAGGGCGCGCATGCTCGAGAGAGTGCCGTCCCAGTCGAAGATGAAGACGTCGAAATCGTCAAGGATACTGTGCCTCTGGCGCATGTGCCCTCATCTCCATTCTATGTCTATGCTCGGCTTCTGCGGCGTGGACCTCTGCGCCCTTTGCGACTTCGATTCCTGCTCGCGTTCGACCAGCACCTTCGCGCCGAGCTTCGCCTCGAGATAATTCCTCGATTCAGCGAACGCGGAAACAATCTCGTCCTGCGTCATGTCGACGCGGGGAGCGCCGTACAGCTTCTTGGCTATCGGCGCGAGGAATTTCGAGACGGCTTCCTTGTCCATCTCCGCGACCGCGTCGCCCTTCATCGCCGCCGAAATGCTGCCGCCCTCCACCAGCGCGTTGTACGCGGTTATCTTCCAGTCGTCCGCAACTATTATCCTCACCAGCTCTGGCTTCTTGCCCTCGTTGCCGGGCATCTTCGACGTGAGCTTGGCCGCGTCGCCTATGTCGGCTACGGTGTCGAACACCATCTGCTGCAGCCTCTCTATGCCTTCGTTTATCATGTCCTCGCTGACGCCGGGCCACTGCTCCTTTGAGGAGAAGGTCTCCTTGCCCAGCCTGTGCCAGAGCTCCTCGGATATGTAGGGCATTATCGGCGAGAGCATGAGCGCGATGTCCTCCATGAATTCCTGCAGCACCAGCTTGTTGGAGCCGCCCATGTCCGAGTACTGCTTTATTTCTATCATGGAGTTGTAGTACACGTCGGTGTACGCTGCCCTGAAGTCGAGCGCGTCCATGCGGGCGGTTGCCGTCTTTATCTTCGAGTTGAGCTTCGAGTAGAGCCAGTAATCGGCGCGCGACAGCTCTGTGCTCTTCATCTCTTTCAGCGAGTCTGCGATGTTCAGCAGGTATTCGTTCTTCGAGATTATGCTCTGCGCGGACACGGGACTGAACTCTCCATCGGTGCCAAGGTCGCTCCCGGCTATTTCCACGAAGCGCAGCGCGTCTGCGCTGTACTTCTCTATGCCATCGGCGAGAGGTATGATGTTGCCCAGGCTCTTGCTCATCTTCTCGCCCTCATAGTTCACCATGCCGTTCGTGACGATCTGCTTGGGCCACATCTTCTCCGGGGCCACGGCGACATGGTTGAATATATACATCATCAGGTGGCTCGGTATCAGCTCCGAGGCCGAATGCCTTGAGGTATAGGAATACCAGTAGTCGAGCGATTCCTTGCACCTATTTATGACCGTAAAGTCTATTCCTGTGCTCTTCGAGACGCCGTCAGGATCGCCTTCGCCATCAACGACATAGTCAAAGAACTCGTGCTTCAACTGCTCCTCCTTCACGCCGTGAGAACGGAGTATGTTGACGAACGTGTAGAACATCATGTATATGGTTGAATCGGACAGCGATTCTATAATATGGTCAGGGTTTAGGGGAAACTTCGTGCCAAACCCCTGGGCACGCTCCGCCGCCCTGAGGTTTATCCATTCGAGCGCGTTCTTGTATGCAGTCCTCATGTTCTCCGGATACAGTT
>DAHXNT010000015.1 GCA_027365215.1 Microcaldota archaeon | reverse complement strand
TCCGGCCTGGACCTCGTCGGATATCAGCAGTATGCCGTGCTCGTCGAGCAATCCCTTCAGTTCCTTGAAGTAGTCCTTTGGCGGCACGATGTATCCGCCCTCGCCCTGTATGGGCTCTGCCATGAGCGCGGCTATCTCCTTCGGCTCTACCTCCTTCGCCAGAGGATACTTCCTTATGTAGTCTATGCATGCGAAGCCGCAGTCAGGATACTTCTGCTTGAATGGGCACCTGTAGCAATACGCATACGGTACGTGCACTGTATTTGAGTACGGTCCGAATCCGGCGCGCTGGACGACATTGCTCGCCGTAAGCTCCAGGGAGCCCTTTGACCTGCCATGGAACCCGCCGTAGAAGGCCATCATGTACTGGCGCTTTGTGAAAAGCTTTGCGAACTTGACCGCCGCCTCGTTCGCCTCCGTGCCCGAATTGGAGAAGAACACCCTTCCGAATCCCTTGGGGAACATCTTCAGCAGAGACTCGGCGAATGTGACCGGCAGCTCTGCATAGAAATCCGTGAACGCAGAGTGCATGAGCCTGTCGACCTGCTCCTTCACGGCCTTTCGCACCTCCGGGATTTCGTTCTCACCCATGGTGTAGACCGCTATGAACGTCGAGAAATCTATGAACTTGTTGCCCTCTATGTCGTATACAAAATCTCCGGATGCATGGTCTGCCACGAACGGGTAAGATTCCCTTGTGGTGGTTATCATTGACTTGGCGTCCCTGCCTATCACGCTGCGGCTCTTGGCCGTTATCTTCACCTTCGGCATCACAATACACCTTTTCTGTACTTCGAGTAGTTTATCAGGGCCGCGAGCGACCTGGTAGCGGCACCCGGAGAGCTGTAGACCGGCACGCCAGTATTCTCCAGCATATTCTTGTGCACCTCGGTGTAGCTGCCGCCGGGGCTAACGACAACCATCGGCTTATTTATGATTCCGTTGTAGTGCGATATTGTCGCAGCAACCCTGGAGTCCGCACCGGGCGTCTGGAACAGGGCTATCACCACTATCGCATCGACGTTCGGATCGGCGCTTATAACAGAGAGCGCGTCGCCGAACCTCTTGTCATCGGCATCTCCCGCCATGTCTAGCGGCTGCCTTATGTTGACTATCGGAGGCATGACCTTCCTCAGCTTGGATTCCGACTCCTTAGTAAGCGTTGCAAGGGTAAGGCCGTTTTGGTATATCGCGTCCGTGGCTATGACTCCGATTCCGCCGCCGTTAGTTATCACCGCGATCCTGCTTCCCGTGGTGAGCGGCTGCGTGTCGAATACCTTCGCGTAGTCGAGCAGCTCCTGCATGTCCTTCGCGATGGCGAAGCCCGCCTGCTGAAACACCGCCTCGTATGCCTCGTAGCTGCCTGCGAGAGACGCGGTATGCGAATGCGCCGCCTTCGCCCCCTCGTTGGTTATGCCTCCCTTTATTATCACCACAGGCTTCGCCTGGCTTGCTTTCTTCGCGGCCGCGAAGAATTCCCTGCCGCGCTTGACGCCCTCTATGTAGAACACTATGACCTTGGTGTCCTTGTCGTTCGCCAGATATTCTATTATGTCGACCTCGTCTATGTCCGCTGCGTTTCCGTACGATATGAACTTCGCAAGGCCGAACCCCTCGTGCGCTATAAGGTCGAAGATGGAGCTGCCGACTGCGCCGCTCTGCGATGCGAAGCTGACCCCGCCTATCTTCGGCCTGTCTATCTTGTATGACGGCAGGAACATCGTGTTGACCCTGGACTTGGGATCTGTAACGCCAAGGCAGTTGGGCCCTATGATCGGAATCGAGTATTTCCTAGCTATCGCAAGCATCTCATCCTGGAGCTTGGTCTTCCCCACCTCCGCGAATCCGCCGCTGACCACTATGGCCGACTTGACCCCTGCAAGACCGCATTCCCTCATCACTGCAGGCACGGCGTCAGCAGGTATTGCTATGACAGCGAGATCTATCGGCGCGCCGACGTCTTTGACGCTCTTGTACGACTTCATTCCTAGTATGTCTCCGTCGCGCTTGTTGTTTATCGGATATACCTTCCCGGAGTAGCCCTCGTCTAGGTAGTTCTGCAGTATTATGTGCCCTATCTTGTCGGGATTGTTAGATGCTCCGATGACGGCCACGCTCTTCGGGTTCATCATCGTCTCTATGCTTCTGTAGGTTCCAACCTTCGTTACGTTGTCCGGGCCTTTCATTCTAACGCCATTTCAACTCTTTACAGCGGTCTGCAGTCCGCAACTCCCGCCGCTTACTCCAGTATTCTCAGGTCTACGGCATGATACGTGTCGTCGTGCAGTATTATCGGATTGAGGTCGAGCTCGCTTATATCGTTGTCGCTCATCAGCTTAGATGCCTTTATCAGCAACTCCTTCACCATCTTGAACTGCTTGTCGCTGCTCGCTATTATGCTCCTAGACTTTAGCCCGGTTATCATCGACTCGGCATCGTAGCCGGTTATCGGACACACCCTCAGCGAGAAGTCCCTGAAGATCTCCACATCGACCCCTCCCAGGCCGACCAGCAGCAGCTTGCCGAACTGCGCGTCCTGCCTCCCGCCTATTATTATCTCGGTGCCCTTCACCATCTTCTGGGCGAGTATCTTGTAAGGGGAAAACCTGTGCGCGGCCTTCCGGACCTTGTTGAATCCCTTGACTATCTCGTCCGGGGTCTTGAGGTCGACAGCGACCATGCCGCTCTTCGACTTGTGCACCGGCTTCGAGGGTATGGCCTTCAGCACTATTGCCTCGCCGTCAAAGAACCTTATCGCCTCGTCGGTGTTCTTGACGTACTTGCCAGAAACCACCTTTATCCCATACATGTTAAGCAGCTCTTCTGCCTTCATGTAGTCTAGTTGCTTGACCATACAATCTCCACTTGGCGCGGAGCGCGTCAGATAATTCCCTTAAACGCAAGCACCAACAGCACCAGCACAATTATTATGACTGCAACTATGCCGAACGACTTCATTCTCCTCCTGCTCTTGTCGGCCTTTATCTTCTTCTCTAGGTCTTCAAGCTCCGGAAATTCCTCTTTCTTCTCCAGACCGGAAGGCGGCTGCGGAACCTGCTGCTGCGCGACTGTTACCTGCGGTGCAAGCGGCGCCCTGATTTGCGCAGTCTGGGATTGCGGCGGTGGCTGCGGCGCGGCGCCTGGCTGGCCTGCCTGTGCCGGTGATGCCGGCTCCGCAGGCATGCCCTGCTTCACCTGCATGAATCCCTTTTCCGTCAGCATTATGCTGAGCTTACCGCTGGAAAGCTCGTAATCGAGATACTGCTGCGCAGAGAGCTTGTAGATGTGGAGCGCCAGGTCCTTCGGCCTGACGTTCACCGCGCCGGACAGGTCCGTGATCGATCTCTTGCCTCCGGAAAGCTGCTTCAGTATCTCCATGTCTAGATGGTCGAAGATGGTGGGCGCCTTGGCTTCGGCCTCGCTTATCAGCTGCCTGCCGAGGTCCGTCACGGATATGGCGTTCTGGCTGCCAAACATCGTGGTGAAGTCTATAAGCCCCTTCTGCTTGAGCGTGCCAAGTATGTTCGATGCGTCGAAGAAGGAAGAGTTTATGGCAGAGCCGAACCTCTCGACGGTGCTGTCGGGTTTTACCCTAAGCAGGGTAACAAGATCCATGAAGTTTGGCTCGTCAGGCATTACATCACGATATATAATATAAGAGAAACCATAAATGCATTTATATGTTTATGGCAGTCATGCATAATAAGCGGCTGACAATACTGTTGGCGTGTGCGCCAAGCGGTTTGTTGTGCTTGTTGTCATCTTTGAACGCTTGACGTGATTTGGAATGAAACTGCATTTCTACGGCGGAGCTTCTGAAGTCGGAAGGTCCGCGATAATGGTCAGGGACGAGCGATCGTTCCTCTTCGACTACGGCATAAAGATAGACAACAACACGATGGAGTATCCTACAGGAGTGCCTGATGTAGATGCCGTGCTGCTCAGCCATGCGCATCTCGACCACAGCGGATCCGTGCCGGTGATATACACCGAGCAGTCCGTTCCGACCTTCGGAACCGAGGGAACGCTCATGCTGTCCGAGCTGCTGCTGGAGGACGCGCTCAACATAGCGAAGAAGGAGCACAGATACCCCAAATTCCACAAGAAACAGCTCGGCACCATGCTGAACAGGTACGTGCGCATGTCTTACGGGAAGCCGTACGAGTTCGGCAACTACACGCTGTCGATGTACGACGCAGGCCACATATGCGGCAGCGCGATAACCCTGATAGAGAGGCACAGGGCGCAGAGCAACAAGAGGATAGTCTACACCGGCGATTTCAAGCTCCAGCACCAGTACCTCCACAGCGGAGCGAAGAAGGTGGCTTCGGACGTCCTGATAATAGAGTCGACATATGCGGGAAGGGAGCACGCCGACAGGAACCAGCTGATCAACAATTTCGTCGGCAAGATAAGGGAGACGCTCGACAATGGCGGCACGGCCCTCGTTCCGGCGTTCGCGATAGGCAGGAGCCAGGAGATAATGGTGATGCTCTACAAGCACGACCTGATAGACTATGCCCATCTCGATGGCATGTCCAAAGAAGCAACGAAGATAATGCTGAAGCACCCGGACTCGATATCTGACATAGGAGCCCTGACAGAGGCCGCTGACAGGATAAACTGGGTCGAGGACCGCACTGAGAGGAGGAGAGTGCTCGAGGAACCGGCGATTGTAATAACCACTGCGGGAATGCTGAACGGCGGGCCGGCAATGGACTACATAAGGCGCATCAACAGCGATTCGCACATATTTCTTACGGGCTACCAGGTCGAGGGCACGAACGGGCGTACGCTCCTAGAGCGAGGGTTCATAGTCGACAACGGCAACAGGATAAAGGTGAACGTGCCCGTCACGAAGTTCGATTTCTCGGCGCATGCGGGAGACGCGGACCTCCATGAATACATACGGGCGAGCTCTCCTAACACTGTGGTGTGCGTGCACGGCGAGGCTAACGCGACGAAGGTGTTCGCCGACGACCTGCGCAACGAGGGATTCGACGCGTATGCGCCTAAAGTGGGCAGCACCATAGAGCTGGATGACTGAAAGCCGATTGCAGGGCAGCATGCTTTATATCCTTTTGCAGAGAATAACTCATGATCAGTTCAGAGGTAAGACCATGACAGAAACGCTTAATCCTGATGATGAGGAGATACTGAAGTTTATCGAGAGCTCGAAGCCAAAGATTTACATTGTTGGAACGGGCGGCAGCGGAAGCAATACGATAACCAGGCTCAACAACATAGGCGTGCAGGGCGCTACCCTGATATCTATGAACACGGATGCAGCGCATCTGGTAAAGATGAAAGCCGATAGGAAGCTGCTTCTCGGGAAAAAGCTGACAAGAGGGCTGGGGGCCGGAAGCGACATAAAGGTGGGCGAGGAGGCTGCGATCGAAAGCAAGGACGACATAAAGCATATGCTCAACGACGCACAGATGGTGTTCATAACGTGCGGCCTCGGCGGGGGAACCGGAACGGGATCCATAGCCACGATAGCGCACCAGGCAAAGGAAGTCGGCGCGCTGGTCACCGCGATAGTGACGCTGCCATTCTCCAGCGAGGGCAAGACCAGGATGAGGAACGCGCTCGAGGGCCTTGCGAAGATAAAGAAGGTCACAGACTCGATTATAATAATACACAACGACCGCCTGCTTTCGGTCGCGCCGGACATGCCGCTCAACATGGCGTTCAGGGTGTGCGACGAGGTGCTTGCGAGCGCCACGAAGGGCATAGTGGAGATGATAACGAAGCCGGGAATGGTCAACATCGACTTCGCCGACCTGAGGAGCGTGCTGCGCGACTCAGGCTATTCGGTCATAGGCACGGGAGAAGGGATGGCCACAAAGGGCCAGAGCAGGGCGGTCGTGGCGATAGAGAACGCGATAAAGAGCCCGATGCTCGAGGTGGACCTCTCGAGTGCGAAGAAGGCGCTAATCAACATAATAGGCAGCGACAGCCTTACCCTCAGGGAGGCAGAGACGATATTCCAGGAGGTGGCTGGAAGGATAAGCACCGACGCGATGTTGAAGTGGGGCGCCAGGGTCGACGAGAACCTGCAGAAGGACTCGATAAGGATAATGATAGTAGTGAGCGGAGTCGAGTTCCCCGAGTACACGATCGATGGAATAAAGAAGGCGATAGAGAAGTTCGATACTGTCGAGGATCTCGACGAAGTGTTCTCGGACCTATCCTCCTGACCCATTATGGGCCCGGCGTTTCCTTACCGAGAAGAGCTTCTCGGCCTTTTTCACTGCTACGAAATACGATGCGGCCCCTATCACCACGACTACGAATATGACTATGAAGAACCCTACGTTCAGGTAGTCTATGTTCTGTACCTTGATACCGGTGCTTATCCCGTAGCTGAGCAGCGCGGGATATACGAGTATTACGGCGCCCATCACGGCGAAGGTTATTCCGCCGTAATAAAGAACGTTGCTGCTTATTTTCTTGGCCACGAATTCCATGCCTTCCCTGCTAAGGCGTTTGACCCTGGTCAGCCACGTGCCGAACACAGTGCCGAGTATTATCTGCATTATCATCGTGCCTATCCCGAACAGGAATCCGGGCAGCCATGCGATGTAGTAGTTCGGCATCGCGGGCACCAGCACAGTATAGAGTATCAGGGCGAATGCGCCGAAACCGAAGCCGGCTATTGCGCCGTGCACGAATGCCATCCTCAGAGGCACTTCGCGCAGGCCGTGTTCTCCGACTATCGGGTTCTGCACGTGCTCGTACTCCCTTTCCTGTCCCGCGGAGCCCCTCTTGTGTATGCCCACAAGGTTGGATATGCTTCTCTCCAGAAAATGCCAGTGAAGGTAATAGCTCTTGTTGGCCACGTATGCACCTGCGACGAACATCGCAACGCCAACCACTATGTATGTTACGCCGAACGCCGCTGCAGTGGTAAATATCGATGCCAGGGCGAAATAGGCCAGCTCCGACAGCGCGGCACGCTGAAGGGTGAAACCCGAGGAAAATATCAGCCCGGCCTTAGCCCCCTTCCTCGCGCTGAAGCTGCCTATCGCGTAAGAGAATGTTATCGGCCAAGTGTGCTCGTCCGGTACGATGCCGTGCATCAGCCCAAGAATCAGCGAAAGAAGTATGGCCCCGAAGAAGCTGACGTCGACTGGATTGTATGTGTTTATTGCAAACATTTGTGTGACCCGACTGTCATTTCATTCCCTGTACCACACAGTGCCGGACTTCGTGTCCTCGAGCGATAGCCCGAACTCGCCCTTGAGCCTGTCCCTTATTGTGTCCGCGGCGGCATAGTCGCCCTTGCCCCTCAAGGTTTCCCTCTCCTCTATCAGGTTGGCCGCATCTTCTGGTATTGACTCCTTGTAAGCGTCGTCTTCCAATATACCTATTATGCCGGCGAGCACCTTTATGCGGCCTATCGCCTTTTCCTTCGCCTCGGCGCTGATTGGCTTGCCGCTCTTCCCCATGGCCGCAAGCCTGGACGCGATGTTGGTCAGCGACATCAGGGCGATAGGCGTGTTGAAGTCGTCATTCATCGCCGCGACGAACTCCTCCTCGAAACTGTCGATGGAAAGCTCGACCTCCTCGTCAGGCTGCGCGTCGGCCTCCGGCGAGTTGTAAAACATTCCTAGGTCCCTGTACAGGTGATTGAGCCTTGTCCTGGCCTCGCGCATCAGAGAATCCGCATAGTTTATCTCCTTCCTGTAGTGTGTAGACGCCACGAAGAACCTGATGTTCTCAGGAGTGTACTTCGCGAGCGCGTCCCTTATCGTCACGAAGTTATGCAGGCTCTTGCTCATCTTCACGTTTTCAACGTTCACCACTCCCGTGTGCATCCAGTACTTGACGAGCGGCTTGATCCCGTATGCGGCTTCGGCCTGCGCTATCTCGTTTGTGTGGTGCGGGAAGATAAGCTCGCTCGCGCCACCGTGTATGTCGTACTGATGGCCGAATATCGCGTCGGTCATAGCGGTATCCTCTATGTGCCATCCGGGCCTCCCTGGGAACTTTTTCTTCTCGCCGTCGAACTTCAGATCTATGTCCCACGACGGTTCGCCGGGCTTCTTCTCTTTCCACAGCGCGAAATCGTACACGTTCCTCTTTCTCGGATCGGGCTCTATCCTGTGCCTTACCAGATCGTCTATCTTCATGCCAGAAAGCTTGGTGTAGTCAGCAAACTTCGACACGTCGTAGTACACGTCGCCGCCAGCAGGATATGCATAACCCTTGTCTGCGAGCGCCTGTATCTGGTCCCTTATCTGGTTTATGTAGTCGTGGGAATGCGGGTACATGTCAACATTCTTCCTTACCCTTAGCGCATCCATGTCCTCGAAGAATCTCTTCTCGTAGTAAGCCTCGAGCTCGAACACGTCCATCTTCCTTTCCTGCGCCCTCGCTATCAGCTTGTCCTCTACGTCCGTTATGTTCTGGACGTACTTGACGCGGTAGCCCAGGTGCCTGAGCCACCTTACTATTATGTCGAAGCATATGTACGTCTTGGCATGGCCCATGTGGGCGTCGTCATAGGGCGTCTGGCCGCACACAAACAGGCTGACGCTCATGCCGTGCAGCGGCACGAAGTCCTCCTTGCTCCTTGTTGCGGTGTTGTATACAGTAAGCGCCATCATGCCACCATGTTCCTGTATGCGCCGTCTAGTTCGGCGCTCAATCTTTTCAGGGCCCTCTGCCCTTCCCCTTTCTCCATTCCAGAGTTCGATACGGCTTCCTTCAGTTTGTTGATAACGTCATCGTATCTTTTTAAGCTTATTCTGTATGGTATCCCGTCCTTGCCGCCAAGGTTGTACGCGTAAGCTATCGGATCCCTCTTGTATATCTCGCTGCCGTATATCAGCGAGGATATTATGGCAAGCGATCTCAGGGTCTTCCTGCCTATCCCTCTTGTCTTCATCAGCTCCTCATATGACCTGGGGTTCATGTCGCTCGCGCGCTTAAGGGCCAGTTTCGCCCTGTCGGATATGTCGTCAGAGAGTATCCCGTGCCTCGCTGGCAGCTTATAGACGCTTGGGTTGAAGCGCATTATGTCCCCTATGCTTTCGTTGACGAGCTCGAGGCCCTTCTCCTTTATGTCGGAGTTCGCGGCGAAGGTGAGATCAATGGTCGAGGCATGCAATTCGGAAGCCACGGCCGTGTTAGTCTCGTTTGTTATGTCGCTCGCGTTCACACTCTTGCCGGACACCTGAAACCTTATCGCGGTTGACGACTTTCCGATCATACCCTGCTGTACCACGCTCCACGCCTTGCCCTTCGAGAATACGAATGCGTGATGGTATATGCCGATGTCATCGTACACGAGCGCGGAGTCTATCTTTGCCACTGTCCTGCTGAGATCCTTGAACCTTTCGGCCTCTGAGGGTATCGAGAGATAGTCGACCCCTTTCTCGATTGAATTAGGGGTGTCAATGCCAGCCTTTCCCTTACCGCCCGCTATGTATATGTCGGACTGCGAGTTGAGCGCTTCCTTCAGCGCGCCTATCATGACGGTAGTGGTGCCGCTGCTGTGCCAGTCGTATCCCACCGCGCATGATAAGGCCTGGAACCACTGCGGATCTGCCAGCCTGTCGACCAGCCAGTCAGGGCCGTATTCGTCGATTATCGCGGATGTAATAAGCCCGCTGAGCTTTACCATCCTGGAAAAGAGCCACCTCGGGGCCCTCCCGCCATGCAGCGGAAGTAGAGTCATGTTCTGCAAGGCATCACGAATTGAGCGTGCTCGTGTTTACTACAATCCCTGGATCCTGATTAGGGGTGTTTGACATCATGAAGTTGGTAGCCGCTATGAACCTCTGCATTGCGAGCGTTGCGGAAACAATCCTTACCTTAACTACGGATCCGTACAGGCCGAACAGCGGTATCGAGGCGTTGGCGAACCTTGATGGGGATGAGTTTGCCTGTGATAAATTGTATGTGCTATAGTGCACGGTCTTGATTGGCTTGTTCGAAGACGACAGTATCTCCACGT
>DAHXNT010000014.1 GCA_027365215.1 Microcaldota archaeon | reverse complement strand
AAACTCTTCATTTATTGAACAGATGATAGGCAATGGAATGATAGGAGATATGATGGGCGGCGGGACGGTAGGATATACCGGCACGCAAACGAACATAAGCGCAGACATACAAGAAGCAAAAGCTATTCCTCCATATGCAAAAATATCATCAAATAATACAATAGCCTTCAACTCCACTAGCATAAACATAACAATATTGGCTATGGGGGTACAGCGTGCCGTAAACATCACTGGAGCAACTCCTCCTCCATACTCCAATGCGTCGGAAGATAACGTATTTGTAATAGATGGAAAAATAGACCCGACATTAATAGTGCCAAAAGGTGCCACATTCCATGTGACTTTTATAAACCTAGATTCCTCCGAATACCACAATGTGATATTTACGGCCTCTCCGCCGCCATATTCATACATGCCCTACCAGGCTATGAACGGCTTGCTCTCAATGATGCCAGTCTTGCAACATGCAGATTATCCTACGGGCATTGCATATGCATATTCTTTCAGCTTTGATATGCCCTCAAACGGAACTTTTTGGTATATATGTATGTATCCGGGGCACGCACAAATGGGCATGTACGGCAAACTAACGATAGTATGACATCATAGAGAATAAATACATAGAAAAGTACAAAACAAATATAATATAATGCAGCAGTGCAAACACAGCATATATCTCAGAGGCGAGTAAATAGAGGAATTTGAATATGTAATATTGGGGCGTGGTTCTGCTGCGTTCGCAGCTGCAATAAAGGCAAACGAGCCCGGAGCGAAGACTGCAATGATGGGAAATAGCGAAACGGAAGGCGCAGTACTCTGCGGTGCATGTGTTAATGTGTCTCCCTGCACCAATCTCAAACGCAAACTACACGTTCTCAGGCGGTTACCAACTTTTTGATGTCTTCCATAAGATCCGCGGAAAGTATCCTCCAGTCCTTAGGCCGCGACGCTATTGGTATGTACGGATTTGTCAGTTTCATTATGCGGGAGTAGTCAGCCGTGGCAAGCTTCTGCACAATTCCTTCAATGAAATCGCTTACGCTTATGGTTTTCGAGTCGTCCTCCAGGGCGTACTTTACGGCCTTCTTGAGCAGTTTTAGGTCGGCCTTCTTTATGGAATTCGCAACATCGAACATATCCTTGCCCTCCATACGTGATGCAAGGGCATTCATTTTTCTCGCCAGCAGGTCCTCAAACCCATAAGCGAGGACACCGCCAATGCTCTGGTTGGTAATTTTTGATTTCATTACCGAAGGGCCAGGCGGCTTAACTGTCGCATGCTTTGTTCCCACTCTTATGTCGAGACGCACGCGGTCCTTGCGCCCCAGCGGAGAAGAGTAGACAAAATCAATCATGTAAGTCTGTCCAACTCTTCTGGATTCTGTAGAGTAGAAGCCCCTTATCGCACTTATTATCTGGTTTATGTAGTGAGGCATCTCTCTATCTTGGATGTCTTTTGAGAGATCAAAATCAAGATCCTCGGAAAAACGGAGGTTGTCCATGTATATCGTGTTGAGTGCTGTGCCGCCTTTGAATATAAGCCCACTGAAGAATCCCCCGTCCTTGATGCCCTCCATAAGATTAAAGAGGTAGAACTCTTTGGCTATGAAATCCAACGGCAAACCTATCCTTGCCGAGATTGATTTACAAACATCGATATCTGGTTCTATCATGTCATCCACCAAAACCCAAAAGGGAATCACTCCCTATATAATCGACAATATTCCATTTCTTTATGTACCTGCCTCCGCTTCCGGAGCCAAGCTTTACTGTGCTGCCCCCTACGTTCAGATCACCGATGACCTTTCTGGGTACGAAATTCCCTATTCCGTTCAACATCTCCAGCATGTATCCTATCCTCCTTTTGAATCCGTCTTTTTCGAACCTGTTTACATAGGAAAGAAACTCGGTCCAGTCAGCCGTATTCATTTTGAGTAGTGTTATCGCACGAAGGATTTTGCCATACCCGCCGACGTTCTCAGGAAGGTAAAAGCAATCGTAGATGGTCTTTGCCTTTGTCGAAATGGCATAACCTTCATATGCCGTCGTACCGAGCGCCCTTTTATGCATCGCAACGCCTTTGACCTCAATGCCGCCGATGTGCCTTGCTGCGGATATGTTTACGTTCGCCACATATACTACAGACGGAGTCTCGTCATATGCGTTATAAACGTACAGCGCAGAAGAAAATGCAAGATAGCCGTTGAACATGTACGGGCCGATCTTAAACGGGTCTGTACTTATGTCGGTCGTGTAAAGCCCCCTTTTTATCCTGGTCAGCCATCCCTTTTTTACCAGAGAGGCCAGGGCCGGCAGGAGCATGCCGTTGCTGCACAGCTTATAGCTCCTTATCAGCCCGGTGTCAAAGAGGTGGTTTCCACTGTTCTGGAGGGCGAAGTATATCCTTTGTTCTGTGGGCGACATGCTCCGTTTTTGGTTATTTCTTTTTAACATATAATAATTATTGAATCAATAATTATTTATAGTTATCCGACAATTATATACAGACTAGACAGAGTCGCGATTCCATGATAGACTATTCGGATTTCGATAAGGTTGTGATGCGCGTCGGCAGGATAACGAAAGTACAGGACTTCCCAGAGGCAAGGGTGCCATCGTACAAGCTGGAGATAGACTTCGGCGAGAGCATCGGTACGAAGAGATCCTCGGCCCACATAACGAACTACAGCAAGGAAGAGCTTCTCGGCAGGAAGGTCGTTGCTGTAGTAAACTTTGGGCCGAAGCAGGTAGCCAATTTCATATCCGAGGTACTGATTCTAGGAGTCGATACCGACAAAGGGGTAATGCTGCTTTCCGTCGACGGGGATGACGCGGTTGTCGGCGGCAGGATAAGCTGATACACTGCCTGACTCTAGGCGCCCGTCGCGGCTGTCGGAACTTTTTTTATACATATATGCACATATGCATACATATGACCAAAACAATATCCCTGACAAACGAGGTATACTCAAAACTGAAGAAGCTGAAGAAGCTGAAGGGTGGGAAATCCTTCTCAGAGGAGATAAACGACCTTCTGGAAAAGGCGGAGCCCAAGGGGGACATAAAGTCCCTAAAAAAGTTTATGGGTGTTCTGAGCAAGCCTGAGGCGAAGGCCTTCCAAAGGGAGATTTCAATTGCCAGGAGCAAGGCGAAGCCCAGGGTGTTCTAACGATTTTGGATACGAGCATAATTATAGACATACTCGGCAATGACGCTCCGCTTCAGGAAAAGCTTGAAAGGATTTGGAAAGGATATCAACCACCCTAAAACTGCTGGTGTTGTAGAGATTTGCTCTGGCTGCAGGCAATAGGGCTATAATTTGTATAATACAATATACAAACATATTAATATATTTGTATTGTATAATATACATATAGAGAGTGATTAGATGGGATTTGGAGACGGTGCATTTAGAAATACACCCGTTTCAGATGGTACTGTGCTTGCTTTATTGAACAAGTATAATGTCTGGTGGAGCGGGGGGCGTCCGCGTGAAATGGAGTTTAAACGCAGGGACTTCTACCCTTTGAAAAAGATGCTTGAAGATAAAAAAGTCACTGTACTATTGGGGCCAAGGCGCGTTGGAAAGTCAGAACTGATAAAGCAGTTGATAAACTCTTTACTAAACGACGGCATAAACCCAAAGCAAATACTATACATATCTGTAGACGCGGAGGAATTAAGGCTGAATAAGATATATCTTGACAAACTTCTGGAAACCTACGCGGAATTTATAGTTCAACAGTCGCCAGAAAGTTTTACGGCAAAGCACTATATTTTCTTTGACGAAATTCAAAGTCAGGACCAATGGCATAAATCAATTAAGAACTGGTATGATCTAGGCTACAATATCAAAATATTTGTCTCCGGTTCGTCAAGCGTGGCGCTCTCAAAAGGCGCCATGGAATCCTTGCATGGAAGATTCGAAAAATACGAGTTGTATCCATTAAAGTTTTCGGAAGTAGTCAGACATAAATACCCTAATCTATTTTCGGATAAGGAATGGTTGGAAGTAAAAAACCGAATTGCCACTTCTATTGAGAGCGGGAACATAAATACATTCAATACGCGATTAGAACACTTCTATGGTAACATAAGCCCATTCCAAAAGAAGATCGAAATGCTGCTGAACAGATATTTCATTGTTGGTGGGTATCCAGAATTCTTAGGGGAGAACAACTTTAATGAAGTCAATTCGTCCATAAACAGTAAAGTGGACTCTACTTTCTATAAAGATGCGATTTTGCAGCATGGAATTAGAAGTCCCTCAGTTCTCAGAGACCTTTTTGTTGACTTATCCTTGCACACAGCACAAAAGTTCAATGTAAATAAAGCTGCTGCCGACTTCGCTGTCGAAAGACCAACGCTGAAAGCATACTTGAGCTATTTAGAGGAAATGTACCTGATAATGAGCACGTCTTACTATTCACAGAACAGGAGAACAAGAGTAAGAAAACTGAAAAAGATGTACGTACAAGACCCCGGCGTCAGGAACGCGGTAATAAACCACCTAGATGAAAAATTGTTGGAAGACGATGCTGAAATTGGACTTGTTGCGGAGAGCATAGTAGCAAATCACCTTTGCAGACTTAAATATGCTTTCGAACAGCAGCCTAAACCCGAACTCTTCTATTGGGAAGGCACCGGTGGTGAAGTAGATTTTATATTTGAGATAAAACGTAATTTCATACCAATAGAAGTAAAGTATAGGGAAAACATAAAAAGGACGGAGAAGGAGCCGATGATAGAATTTATGGATAGCTATCACGTGCCATTCGGCATAATGGTAACCAAGAATAAGTTCGGGCTGGAGTCGGGCAAGAGCATAATATATGTTCCTCTTTGGCTTATGCTGATGATAATATAAACCGTCAAGAGAGTATATTTATGACGCTGCCCGTGAGGGACTGGTACGCCTCGCACGAGGTCCAGTGCTGCGGTTCGTTGCCCTTCCTCTTCTCCTCGATTGCGCGCTTCGCCCCTTCGCCCTCGAGTATCCCTTCGAGGCTGAAGCCCGTGTCGCGCACGTTCCCTATCTTCATGTCCCACATTATCGACGGGAATACGTTTCCGAAGCTGTCAAGGTAGACCGATGCCTCGAGGCTCCTGCTCGGCATGGGTGTCATGCCCGTCTTCGCGTACTCGAGCATCTTCCTGAGGAAGGCGTTCTCTATGATGGTTATCGCGCTCACGGTCGGCTCCCTCCTGTCTATGAAGTCGGCTATCTCCTTCACGACGATCGGCTCGTTCGGCCTTATGTCCATGCCCTCGTTATTGTAGTAGTGGCTGGAGAGCTGTGCCAGGTTGATATGGAAATCGTTGTACCTTATGTCGGGTATGTCGCGTTTCACCGCGTCGAAGGTCTCCTGGAACTTGCCCATGTTGAGCTTGCTGAGCGTGTAACCGAAGACGAAGTAGAGGTTGCTGTAGCTCTTCCTGAGCTCCTTAAGCCTCTTGAACATGTCTATCGCCTTCTCGTAGTTGCCGGGTATGCCCCTTATCATATCGTGCAGCTCCTTGTATCCGTCGAGGCTCACCGTAATGGCCACGCGGGGTATGCCCAGCTCGAGTATCGCCTTCAGCTTAGATTCGACCATGACGTGGTCGCAGAGAGAGTTCGTGGGCATGGTGAGTATGTAGAGGCCGTCGGAGCCCTCCTTGAACGCCTTCGCTATGTCTACTATGTCGGACCTCAGGAAAGGCTCTCCTCCCGTGAGCTCTATCCACTTGAAGTACCTGTTTGCGGCTGCGAACCTGTTTATCTCCTCGATGGTAAGCTCTCCCGTGGGCCTCATCTGCCATATGTTGCAGGTCCTGCAGCGCGACTGGCAGTTAAACGTAACGCAGAAGTTCAGCTTGTACGGCCTGTCGAGCCGCATCACATTGCTCTTCAGCGCCGTGCCTGCTATCCCAATAAGCTTCTCTATCCCCATTGCCTGTGCGCCCCAGACGTTCCTTGGCTGGTGTAAGATTATATAGCTTTTCGCTAATATTTATACGTTGTCAGCCCTTTTTACAGGCCTGATCGTCAAGTGGTTCTAATGGCAAGGGCAATACTGGGGTACGCGCTTCTTTCGGCGATATCCATAATCGCGCTCTCGTCACTGAGCGGCGCGTACACGGTTACGCTGACCGGAGGCTGCCCGTTGTCCACCATAACGCCTTCGCACAACTACATAACGTTCAACCTTAGCAACAGCGGCGACGGGCCTGCGCAGCAGGTAGCCATACTGCCGCATATCATCGGAGCAGACACCAACGCGAGCGCGCTCCTGCTCGCCGCGATCAACGCCAGCTCCTACAATGTTTCCAGGGTATACCTGCAGAACGTTTCAGAGAGCGGCACGTACGTCGATTACTTCTTAGTCAGCTACCAGCAGGGCTCGAACACGTATGTCACGACATATCCCTGCATGGTATACATAAACAAGTACTCGCAGAGCACGATACTGTTATCCGAAGCGACGCAGAGGGGCAATGCAGTTGACGTATCGCTGCTCAACTACGGCACATACCCTATCGACGCGAACCTCTCCCTGATCATGTCGCCACTATATGAGACTAACGGCACCGCATACAAGGAACTGACGCTAGCGCCGGGAGAAACGGTCAACACTTCCTTCAGCATCAAGCCGATACTAGGCAATTCTTCGTATGCAGCGGGCGTTGCCGCGCAGTACTTGCACAACGGCACCCACTACGCCGCGCTGCGAACCCTTTTGCTTACATCACAAAAGACCCGCCTCTTCACCTTCGGCATGCTCGAGCTTGCCATAATAGCCGCGATAGTAGTGATAGTCGCGCTCATAATCGCCTCGATCTTCGTCAGTAGGAAGAAGAAAAGGCAAGGTAAGCCCGCAGGGCAGTAGTGTGAATATCATGCGCGACGGAAGCAAACACGGCACGCCGTATGTCAGCATCGTAATACCCACGTGGAACGAGAAAAATAACAT
Source organism: Microcaldota archaeon (assembly GCA_027365215.1). Taxonomy (GTDB): domain Archaea; phylum Micrarchaeota; class Micrarchaeia; order Micrarchaeales; family Micrarchaeaceae; genus JAMCYG01. The sequence goes on along the minus strand of DAHXNT010000014.1, from coordinate 3,660 downwards.
AGGCAAGGTAATACGCGGCGTGAAAAAGGCGCTCACGGGCTATTCCTACGAGATACTTGTCGTTGACAGGCACTCGACGGACGGCACTATCGGCATCGCGAAGAGCCTCGGCGCAAGGGTGATTTACGATGACAAAGGCAAGGGCTCAGCGCTCATCAAGGGGTTCAACGAGGCGCGCGGCAGGATAATAATATCCATGGACGCCGACCTGTCGAACAGACCTGCGGAACTCAAGCTCCTCATAACCGGCATAGAGACCGGCTACGACATATGCATGGGCTCGAGATACCTGACGGGCGGCGGCTCAGATGACATGCCCCTGTACAGGAAGTTCGCGAACAAGGGATTCGTCACCCTGGTCAACCTGATATACGGCTCGAAGTACAGCGACATGTGCTACGGCTACAGAAGCTTCTCCAAGAACGCGTTCAAGAAACTGAGGCTGGTGGAGACCGGCTTCGGCATAGAGACGGAGATAAACATAAGGGCGCGCAAGGCAGGGCTGAGGGTCCTTGAGGTGCCGAGCATGGAGAAGAAGAGGGCGACAGGAAGCGGGAAGCTCAGGACCTGGCATGACGGCTACATAATCCTCAAGACTATATTAAAGAACATCAGGAACGACTGAGCTAAGGCGCCGTGTATCCGCTGGTCCACGAGCCTGTGAACGTCACTCCGTTGATCTGACCGTTGTTGTTGTTGCCGGAGTAGTCCTGCGCGTTGCCGTTGAGCGGCCACCAACCGACTAGGTTCTGTAGATCTATCGGCGCACCGCCTATGCCCTCAAGGTTCAGGACATGTATGTCGTTTGCTGAGAGGGAGGTGTTGTAAATCTGAACGTTGGCCATATATCCAGAGATTGGGTTGCAGCCACCACCTGCCGAAGTCGGATTTGTACCACTTATTGTAACTATAGGATACGTTGAAACTGTGTTGCCCAACGTGGCTACGGGCGAACCGACAAGTTGGCCATCCCAGTATACATCAATATACGATCCGTTAAAGGTTCCCACAAGCTGTTGCCAGGTGTTAGGCACAAGAGTCTTTCCTGGGAAGTCTCTGGCACCTGTAATCGAAAAAGATTCCACAGGTGGATTAGAGCCAGCCTCTATGTAAAAATAAAACTGCCCTCCCGGATTGCAGCCTGTTGAACTCCCGCCACCGCTCACCGCCCCCTCCCAGTAGTTGCCACTGCTCCCCCAGTAACCGTTGTTAACCGGATCAATCCAGAAAGCGACCGTAATCTCTCCGGAGTTTGACCCTGCAACATTAGCGGTTATGTAGCCTGCAGGTGACTGGGAGAAAATGGGCATGTACTGCGGCAGCTCGCCGTTGCACAGCCCTTCCGTGTTGATAAAAGCAGTGGTGCCTGGTCCGTCTGGTCTGAGGACCTGGCACGAGCCAGGCTGCGCCCTGGGGCCTAGGTTGTTCGCGTTGAAGACTCCCAATTCGAAGAGCGCGGCAAGCACTACTGCGATGATGAGTATCGCCCAGCCGTATGTCATCAGATACTCCATGGCTGACTGGGATCTCGTTTGGGACCGTGCTTCCTTATGCATCCTATCAGTACTATACCCTTGAAAACCGCTAAATATATTTCTGTATGTTCACTTCTGCCCCGTAATCCTGTACAGCGTGTAGGTATCGTTGGTTACAAAGTCCGTGGACGTGTTGATCACCTCGAGGTTGTATCCGCTCATGGCCTGCTGGCATATGTTGCCCGGCGTATGGCACCAGTAGCCGTAGTCTATCACCACGCATCCGTACTCTTTCTCAAGGCTGCCGTAGGCGCTTGAATTCAGCAGAGTGGAGAGCTGCGAAGACGCGAACCCGTTTATGTTGAACAGGGTCGGGTCATACGACATGACCACGCAGTTTCTCGGTATGTCCGCAACGCTGGCGTAAACGAAGTTCTCGTCGAACCTCGCGCCGTTTGCCTGCGCTAAGTTCGAGGGCTGCACCCCAAGGTAAGGAAGCAGGCCGTAAATGGGCCACGCTATCAGGAATATGCAGATTGCGACTGCAACGTATGTCATCGGCTTCCTTGCGCCCCTAGGAAGCATGCCTATGCGCGCAGGGGTCATTATGGCCTTTGCTATGTACGAGAGCGCTATGCCGCCGAGCAGGCTGGCCTGCACTATGAGCGCTAGCATGAACCTCCAGTCCACGCCGTAGAGCACTCCCCCTGCATAGAACGCCGTATAAAGCAGGAAGGGTATCATGAACCACGTGCCTATGAAGAGCAGCGTGCGCGGGCTCTTGTAGGCGATGATGGCGGTGCCGAGGATGGCCAGCACGCTGAAGAGGACCGGCTGCATTACGTAGTCTGCCTTGTACGCGTTCAGCCAGAACACCACGTTGCCGCAGAGGTTGGCTTCGAAGTTCGAGAGGCTGAACGTGCCGCTGGCGAGCACGGGCACCATGTTGCCGCACGTGTTCTGCAGGTACGTGCTGCTCGTGACTCCGTAATTCCCTGTCACGAGCTCCGTGTACATGTAGATTATCTCAGGCGCGACTATTATCACGAATATCAGGATCACTATCAGCATGCGCGTGTTCAGCACGTTGTCCTTCAGCATGGAGAAGTTGGAGCGCACAGACTGCCATAGCGAGCCGCCGTCTACCGCAAGGTACAGCAGCGGCATTATTATCACGTAGATAAGCGCGTCTATCTTCATGTAAAATAGGAAGCCGAGGGAGAACAGGAGCAGCGCGAAGGTGCGCACGTTCTTCTTCCTAGCGAACACTATGGTGAAAAGCATAGCTATGGCCGCGTACGTCATGGTGGGCATGTCGGAAGTCGTCGGAACGGCCCAGACGAGAACGATTGGCGACAGCGCCATGAGCAGGCCCGAGAACAGCGCCGCGTACTCGTCCCTGAACAGCGCGAACGCGAGCAGGAAGGTCACCGCGACTCCGATCGCCGCGAGCAGGAATATAGTGCCGTAAGCCGTCGCCCTGCTCATGCCGAAAGCGATGAAGCCCAGCGCAAGGCTGAACGGCAGCCCTATCGGCTCGTGGTATATCTCACCGGAAAAGCACGCGACCGGGGTTCCGTAGTTGCACATGACCGCCTGGCCCGTGTGTATGAGCTGCTGCGCCATTCCCTGATATATCACGTCGTCGAAGAAGAGCTGCTGGGTCGGCTTCACTATCGCGATCTCGGCGGAGACGAAGACGATGACTATTAAGGCGAGCATGAGCACGTGCTTCCTCCTTAATCCGGATTCGCGGAGCACCGATGATATGTCCTTTCTAGACAGGAATATGGAGGCGAGCATGCCGACGAACGCGAGCGTGATACCGATAGTGAAAAGGTACTCCTCTGAAGCCATCGACATGTCATTCGCCTGTGCAAATCAACGCGGCATACTGTTATGGTTATACTTTCTGGTTGTACATCCTGGTTATACTTTCTGGTTATGCGTTCACGCCATAGTCCAAAGCAACGCTGGGCTCATATGCCCTTCCTGTTGGTTATGAAATAGCCGTCCATGAACATGTACTTCGTCTTCGTGGTAAGCATCATCTCGACTGCATCGGCAGGGGTCATCACAATCGGCTTCCCGTGTATGTTGAAGCTCGTGTTCAGCACCACCCCGTAGCCTGTGCCCCTCTTGACGTTCTTGAGCAGGTCCATGTAGGCCGCGTTCTCGCCGGACA
>DAHXNT010000013.1 GCA_027365215.1 Microcaldota archaeon | reverse complement strand
AGTAGGCGGCGCGCGCGCCAGGATATCCGGCATAGTAAGCAAGATAAAGGAGGAGTTCTCCGCGGTCCTGCCATTCATACTGCAGGACGAGGGCTATAAGCCGATAGACGTCGACATAGAGAGCCTCTTCGAGACCAAGGAGATACCGAAGCTCTCGCTCTCGTACGCGGAGCTGGACAAGGACAGCATAGTCGAGAGGAGGAAGAGCATACTCAGCGAAAGGGGCGGCTCTACAAGGGACATAGGGTCCTACACGTACGAGGAGCTGCAGAGGCTTCTCGAGTCCGGCGAGATGGAGAACAAGGAGTTCGACGTGAAGATAACGAGGGACAACAACGGCGTCAAGATAAACGTCGGAAAGCAGCCGCAGCAGGCGTCCTCCCGCAACGATTCAGACGAGGATTTCATAATGTAAAGTGCTTTGGATGATGCCCAGATTCCGAAGGGCGCAGGCGGCGCTCGACTTCCTGATATCGTACGGCATAGCCATAGTGATAATAACCGCGGCGCTCTACATAATAGCGAACCTGGGCGCGTTCAACTCCACATTGGCACCTGAGAGTTGCACCCCCTCGCCATCGTTCAGCTGCGTCTCGTACAGCCTCAACACGAGCGGCGTTGTCAACATAGTACTGCTCCAGGCCACCGGAGCAACGATAACGATAAACGGCTTCGCATGCTCCAGCGGCATAAACTCTACAGGCAATGCGCCTGCCACTGGCAACACGCATGTGCTTCCCGACAGCGGAAGCGGCGCAGCGTTCTATCCGACAAACGCGATACCAAACCCATCGCTGCCTACGAGCAATGCTACCATAATATCCGCATACTGCTACGGCAGCAACGGCGGGAAGGCGACTGGCAACCTGGGCAACACCTTCGTAGGATACACGTGGCTCAACTACAGCTATTCCAGCCTGCCTGGCCACACAATAGAGCAGGTCGCGGCATTCAGCGTCAAGTATACGTGATAAGTGTGATGGTGCGATAGTATGATAGTATGCATAACTGGCATGCCCGGCTCTGGCAAGTCCACCGCCGCCAAAATACTTGATGAGGAAGGATTCAGGATAATAGAGATGGGCACGTTCGTAAGGGAACTGATGAAGGAGAAGGGCATACGCATAGATTCGGACAGCCTGCGCATATTCTCCACAGCTCTTAGAAAGCGCCACGGCCCTGCCGCAGTCGCAAAGCTCGCAGCCAAGGCGGCGAGGACCGCAAAGGGCGATGTCGCCATAATAGGTATAAGAAGCCCCTCGGAGGTCAACAGCCTGAGAAGGGCTTTGGGCTCCCGCGCGCTTGTCGTGGCGATAACAACGCCTACGAAAGAAAGGTACAGCAGGATTGAGGCCAGGCAGCGCGGGGACGACTCAAGCATGCGCGCCGGCCTGGAGAAGCGCGACCGCATAGAGAAAGGCTGGGGTATTGACAGGGCGATATCGATGGCCGACATCGTGGTATCGAATGCAGGCACCAGGAAGGAGCTTAAGAGAGACATTATCGATGTCGTGGAAACGTTGCGGAGCCCGGCAAGGCGCAAGGTGCGCCCCGCAGTCTGATTTTTAGTTTTTGCCTAACAACAATAATCACGGTAATTGCAACAGTGGTAGATTGAAGTACATGATGGCCTTCGTGGCGTTCGCGGCTCTCGTGCTGGTATCATCGGCAGCGTCAGCCTCGTCATACGTCAGCGTAGTGGAGCCGTACAACCTCACGGTGCACAACAACGGCACGGTCTATCTCGGGAAGGTCGGGCCGGGCCAGACATTCTATGTGACTATTGCCTCGGCGACCCAGAACTCCACAGGCGCCGCATTCGAATACGGCTGGAACGAGCTCTATGTTTCCGGAGCGCCAAGCGGCTGGATATCTGCGAATTCGGCGCTGAATACCAAGTACCTGTCGGCGCAGATAACACCATCCTCCAGCGCTCCGAACGGCACGTACAGCTTCAACCTCACCGCGATAAACACGGGCAACTACTCGAAGCTCGGGAGCGTTACCTTCAAGGTATACGTCAACGTGACTCCTGATATATTCAGCGTAAACGTCAGCCCGACTACACTTAGCGTAGGCCCAGGGGAAGCAGCAACCATATACGTAACGATAAACAACACTGGCGTGTCGGACAGCCCGTTCGACATAAGCATGACAGGTCTGTCCTCGTGGAACCTCACAGAGAGCGTTATAGCGCTGCACCACACGCAGAAGCAGTTCACGTACACCGCATACGAGTCCGTGCCCGGCACGTACCATACTGTGCTGCACGTCAGTTCTGCGCAGAGCCCGATGATAAGCAGGGAAGCAAACATAACCATAGCGACGAGGTCCGGCATAGCGAACGACTACGTTGCGCTCGGCGGCGGCCCTGTCGCATTTCCGATAATGTACGAGCCGATATACGCGGTGCAGTACCTGATAAGCCTGCTCTTCAGGCACTGAAAGCCTGAAAGCTTGCCTTAATAAATATCTTTGTATCTAAAAGTAATGAACGCACACGTTTTTGCTCCTCGCGCCCGCTTAGCTCAGTGGTAGAGCGATTGGCTGTTAACCAATAGGTCGCAGGTTCGATCCCTGCAGCGGGCGATGACAATCTTCAAGAAGAGTCAGACCCTTGTGGCAAAAAGTGGCATTTAACGGGTTTTTGCGTCGGTCCTGCTCGCATTCGCATCCAATGCCCTTGATGCACTCCTGAGATATGTCCTCACCTTTTCCATGTTGAGCCTGTCATTTCCGTAGCCCTCGCCGACCCTGTCCCTGAGTCCGCCCTCTGCATCTATCGAGAAGTCGTTCGTGCCTATCCGCCCAGCAATGTCCTCAATCTTGTCGCTTACATTGTCGCCGTTCAGGCCGCCTGCGAACACTATCCTTGACTCAACCTTATTACCCCTAAGTGTTTGGTAAATATCCGCGGCGCTTCCTGTGTCCATCTCCTTGCCTGTGCCCATGGAAGAATCTATCAGCACGTAGTCTATGGTAGGATACTCGCGCGCAAGCCTCCTTGCAACATCTTCTACCTGCGCGCTGCCTATAGACTTTGGCGAGAGCTGAAGCGCCAGCTTGAGCTCTGGAAACGCGCTTTTGATACTCTCTATGCGTTTAGGCGATGGCAAAACGCCGTTTATCTGCAGGCCTCCCACGAGCATCCTGTAATATATGCCGCCTCCTGCGTTCATCAGCTTTCCTATCTCTCTAAGCAGGCCGTCTTCGCTCTTGGTGTAATAATGCAACGTAGTGAACACCTTGCCTTCGACAGCCTTCAATATGCCTGGAAGTGCGTCGAGCCTTGGCACGCGGATGTTCCCTTCGCTGTATCCATACTCCAGGCTCTTGTATGATACTTGAAATCCGATCATAGGCGCGTATGCCCCATTCTTGCCAAAGTTAGTGCACGCACCGAACGCTTCCACTACCTTTTCTGCCTCTTCCACAGTCGCTACGCCGCTTACACCAACGTAGTTCTTCACCCTGAATGCCATTGCAGCGCCTGTCGGATAAGAGTGCTGCCAGGAAATATAAATAAGCTCGCGATCCTGCGCCCTCCTGCATCGGTCACTTCAGTGCTTCAAGGACCTTGCTGAGGAATACCCCTTCCGGAACGGCGCCCTCAAACGAGACGCTGTCGTTTATGACTATCTTCGGCACGCCCATCACATTGAACTTCTGCGCCAGCTCCTGGAACTCCATCGCCTCTATCATCTGCGCGGTTACCTTGCTGTTCTCTATCGCGAACTGGTGCGCTATCCTGACCGCCATAGGGCAGTACGGGCATGTAGGCGTGACGAACACCTTTATGTTGACGTTCTTTTCTATGCCCTTCAGCTTCTCCTTCGTGGATTCCTGCAGCCTTGTCCTGTTCTTCGACACGTCAGTTATATCCTCCAGGAGGGAGGCGAACTCGTGGCCGGAAGGTATTCCGAAGTAGTACAGGTTGTATATCTTCTTGCCGCCGAGGACTATGGCCGGCGCCTTGTCTATCCCGAGGAACTTCGCTTCCTTCGGCTTTTCTCCCATGTCATATGTCGTAAGCTTCAGCCTGCCATCAAGAGCCGCGAGCTCCGACATCAGCTCATTGACATACTTGCACGTCTCGCACTTCTTGCTGTCGCTGTCTGTGAAGAGCATGATGTTCACTTCGCCCTCGAGCTCCTTCCCGAACAGGTCCATTACATACTTTCTCGTATCGTCGTCCAGCATCGTCATAGAAACACCTGTTAACTATCTTTACCAAACATTTAAAATCTTTTATATGTAAAACATTTAATATATTTCATGCCTTTATGTTTGTCTGGTGACAATCATGTCGAAAAGCAGCAGCGAAATGCTCTTCGGAGCTGTTTCAAATGCAGGGAGGTTCAGGATACTCGAAAAGCTGCTGGAAAGGCCCATGACGGTTTCCGAGCTTATCGGTTCAACAAAGTCAAAGCAGACACTGGTATCCCATAACTTGAAGTGCCTTCTCGATTGCATGATAGTGCACCAGGCAAAGGAAGGCAGGTTCAGGAGGTATTACATAGATCCTGGCGCACGCCAGATAATAGCAGGCATGGCAAAGTACATGCAGAGGTACAATGCATATTTGGAAAAGTGCAGGCGCAAGGGCTAGCCAATTTTCGAGCTGCTCGGACTTACAATAGCACAACAGCTAACTTTATTAGGTTTTAATCGCATTTGTATTTCTGCATTATACTGCAAGGTGGTAAGATGGGCAAGGCTAGTCACGATGATGAACTAAAGGAGATAGAGCTGCACATGGTCAAGGTCGGCACAATAGAGGACCTGTGCAGGGGGGCCTGCAAGTTCAGCGAGAAGTACCCTGACACTCTGTTCAGCTTCAGGTCAGACGGCAGGAATGTGCTTGCCAGGCTGACGCACCATATCGACAAGGTGCTGCTGGTCAACTACGTAGAGATGCCGTACAAGTCACCACTGATAAAGTACACTGTGCAGCCGCGAGAGGACGAAAAGGTGGAGTTCGTCGACAAGATAGGGATGCCACAGCAGGGAGTGTGTTACATCGATGTAGTTAGGGCTGGCCTTTCGGCCATCAAAGCGGTAAAAACGGTAAAGAAGGATACTGTAATAAACATAGAGACGGGGAGCGCATACGAACTCGTCAAATCGCTTATAAGCAAGCACATGCATTCTGCCGATATGCCTGCAGTGTACTCGTTCACGCGCAAGGGCAAGAGATACATAGCTGCATTCGACGTGTTCATGGACCTCACCTACGAGAAATGCCTGCTGTACTATGCGAAGAGCGATGAGAAATCTGATTTCAACTTCATAAAGTACAGCTACGAGACCAACTCGCTATCGTATACTAAGTGGTTCGAAGGCCAAGAGAGCGGCAACGCCTATGTAAAGGTAATGCACCTCAAGGAGCCGTTCCAGTTCTTCACTAGCTGATTACCCTATTATTGGTGGCCACATGATAGAGGCGGTAATCTTCGATTTCGACGGCGTAATAGTGAACTCGTTCGAAGCGTATGCCGCTTATTTCAAGAAAGTGCTCACGAAGCACGGATACACAGAGCCTTCCGACGCCACGATAAGGAAGCACTTCTACCTGACAGACAGGGAGCTGTTTCGAGTACTTTCCGGGGAGCGTTCGGAAGAGAAGCTCGACGAGCTTGCCGATGACCCGGAGTCTGTGCCTTCCGAAAGCATCGCAGTTGCCGAAAAGGCGAAGGAGACACTGGACAGGCTGAAGGGGTACAGGCTAGGAATAGCCTCCAGCGCAAGGAAGGAAGACGTGCTCGCCCCTCTGCGCCTGAACGGGCTGGAAGGGTACTTCAGCGTCGTAATAGCAGATGAGGACACGCACAGGCACAAGCCGGATCCGGAACCGATAAGGCTTGCGCTTTCCAGGCTGAAAACATTGCCTGAGAACGCAGTTTACGTCGGCGATTATCCCTCGGACGTTACTGCAGGAAAGGCTGCTGGCGCAAAGGTCATATACCTCTCTGACGAACCTGACGGCAGGGAGGACGCGAGGGTCGACGCTTTCAAGGAAATACCTTCGGCGATAGAGAAGATCTTCAGTCCGCATGCTAATGTTTAATTGCTTTCCTTCGTATATGATTACGTTATCACGGGCCTGTAACTCAGTTTGGCTAGAGTGGAAGGCTTTTAACCTTTAAGTCGAGGGTTCAAATCCCTCCAGGCCCGCAACATCTTAGGAAACAATAAGCAATAGCACGGCCGATGCGATGCAGTACAAGTGGACGGTCCTTGCCAATACCTCTTTGGGAGGGCTGATGGCGTCTATAAACGCCACCATAGTGATGATATCGCTGCCCGCGATATTCGACGGGCTCAAGGTATCCCCTCTCTCGAGCTACGGGTTCACCTTCCTTCTATGGATACTGATGGGCTACATGATCGTGACGGCCTCGTTCCTGGTATCATTCGGAAGGCTGTCGGACCTGCACGGAAGGAAGAGGTTCTACTCTCTGGGTTTCGTGATTTTCGCGGCAGCATCGATTGCGCTCTCGTTCGTGCCATCCGGTTCCGGATATACCGGCGCCCTCTGGATCGTGATACTTAGGCTGGTGCAGGCCGTAGGCGGCGGCTTCATAATGGTCAACGGCGTTGCCCTACTGACTGACGCGTTCCCCGACAACGAGAGAGGGAAGGCCCTCGGGATAAACCAGGTTGCGTTCGTAGCGGGCTCCTTCATAGGGCTGGTTGCAGGAGGCGTGCTCGCGTCTATAGACTTCCATCTTATATTCATAGTCAACGTTCCAATAGCGATAGCCGGGGCGCTGTGGTCGATATACTACCTCAAGGAGGAGAAGACGACGAAAGTCGTGCACATGGACTACCTGGGCAACATACTGCTATCGGCAGGCCTGATACTCATAACCCTGGCCTTTACCTATGCGCTGGTCCCTTCAGGCGGCAGCTCCCTGGGCTGGTCCAGCCCGTTCGTCATCGGCGCCCTGGTGGCAGGCCTCGCGCTCATAGCGCTATTCATACCTGTGGAGTTCAGGCACAGGGAGCCGATGTTCAACCTGCGGCTGTTCAAGATACACCTCTTCTCTTTCGGCAATGTAGCACTTCTGTTCAACTCGATGGCGAGGGGCGCCGTCATGTTCCTTGTGATAATATGGCTGCAGGGGATATACCTTCCGCTGCACGGCGTGCCGATATCGCAGACCCCGTTCTGGGCGGGCATATATACGCTGCCGCTCATGCTCGGGGTAGTCGCGACAGGCCCGATAAGCGGCTATCTCACCGACAGGATGGGCCCAAAGAACGGGCCAAGGTTCTTCAGCACCATGGGCCTGGTGATAAACGCAATAGGAATCGCCTTTCTCGCGTTCCTCAAGCCTGACTTCAACCTGCTGGCTTTCGTGTCGGCGCTGCTGCTGATAGGCATAGGCAGCGGCTTCTTCTCGGCGCCCAACACGAAAAGCATCATGGATTCCCTGCCCACGCTGGAGCGCGGAGCCGGAAACGGGGTAAGGACCACGTTCGCGAACATAGGATCGCTGATCAGCACCGCGCTGTTCTTCACGATAGCTATAACGCTGTTCGCGGCAACGTTCCCAGGAGTGATGTACTCAAACGCGCGCGCAGCCGGGCTTCCCGCGGGGATAAGCGAACAGCTCTCCGCCATACCTGCATCGTCGATGCTGTTCTCTTCGTTCCTCGGCATAAACCCGATAAAGGGCTACATAAGCCAGTACAACGCCAGCGAGCTGAGCGGCGTCAGCCCCGCGGCGCTGGCGAACGTGACTTCCGACGAATTCGTGCCCAGGGTAGTGGCGCAGCCGTTCATATCCGGACTCCAGATCGCCTTCTACATATCCGTGCTGCTTCTGGCAATCGCAGCGATAATATCATTCCTGAGGTAAAGCACCTTCCGCATACGTCTAGCAGAGCCCAAGTATTATAAAGCTTTTGGACGTTAATATTAATGCCTCCTTAGGTCGGCCGCATAATCTGCTGCTGACCGGAAAAATAAAGGCTAAATAGGTTGCCAATAGAAGTATTTAACAAGCCAGGGTGGCGGAATCTGGTAACGCGTGCGCCTGGAAATCGGAATCAGTCCGGCAAGCGCATGGCCTCCGGGCCTCCTGGGTTCAAATGCTTCGGCTGAATATCCCAGCCCTGGCGAATTTCGGTGTAGAATTATGGCTGACGAAAAGTCTGCTGAAGGCCAAGAGGGCCAGCAGCAAAAGAAGAGGGAACAGAGAGAGCAGAAGAGCCACAAGGCTTCCAACATAGTCAGGCTAGCCGGCCGTGACGTGGAAGGCTCGCTCAGCATAGACCGCGCCATAAGGAACGTAAAGGGGATAGGATTCGCCATGGCAAACGCCATGTCGAACGCTCTCGAGAAGGAGTATCACATCAGCAGGCAGACGGAGATAGGCAGCCTTTCGGAGCAGCAGGTCTCCTCCCTTGAGGGCATAATGTACCACCCGCAGGACCACGGGATGCCGAAGTTCATGCTTAACAACAGGAAGGAATTCGAAACAGGCAATGACATTCACCAGATAGGCACCGACCTTACGTTCTCAGTAAGGCAGGACGTAACGCGCGAGGTCAACCTGAGGACGTGGCGCGGATACAGGCACCAGTACGGCCAGAGGGTCCGCGGCCAGCACACCAGGTCCACAGGAAGGACAGGCACGACCGTCGGAGTCATGAAGAAGGCCACAAAGGACCAGGCGCAGCAGGCTGCGCAGTCCGCAGCAGCGAGCAAGACCGCAGCGGCGAGCAAGACAGCTCCCACGCCCGCGTCGAAGAAGTGATTTGAATGGGAGCGCCGAAAAGGAACGGAAGGAAGTACGAAAGGCCGAAGGACATATGGAATGCCCAGAGGATAAGCACGGACAACGCGCTGATCGAGAAGTACGGCCTGAAGAACATGTCGGAGCTCTGGAAGGCGCAGTTCGAGGTGAGCAGGATAAGGAGGAACGTGCGTACGCTTCTCTCCGGAGTGCCTCATGCGGATACGCTTCAGCAGGACATAATGAGCAGGCTCGAGAGACTTGGCATAATCCAGAGCGGCGCAACCCTCGACAGCTTGCTTGACCTCAACGAGAACGCACTTCTCGAGAGGAGGCTCGAGACGGTCGTCTTCAAGAAAGGGCTGGCCAGGACGCCGAAGCAGGCGCGCCAGATAATAGTCCACGGCTTCATAGCGATAGACGGCAAGAGGGTGAACAAGCCCGGATACCTAGTCAACGCCGAGCAGGAGCCCCACATAGGATACTACAAACCGATAGACATCAGCGTTAAGGAAGAGAAGGCCGAACCGGTCCTCGCGGCGGACATGCCCGCCGGCGAAGTGAAGGTCGAGGGGAAGGCCGAGGAGAAGGTTGAAGAGAAGGCCGCAGGCGCCGAAGGTGCAGCGGCTGAGGAGAAGTGATCTGATGGCTGGTAAGAAATCTGCAGCGAAGGCGCCGGCGAAGCAGCCGTCAAAGTCACAGGCCCACACGCAGGAGAGGGGCAAGAAGGGCGAGGTCTCGTACGAGGCCAAGGCCATGGAGGAGACGAAGGTAAAGGAAAGCGCAGAAAGGTGGGCGGTTGCCCATGTGCTCTCATCGAAGAACGACACGATAATAACGCTTACGGATCTCAGCGGTGCTGAAACGATATCAGTAGCGAGCGGAGGCATGATGATCAGTGCGGATTCCCAGGAGGGATCGCCCTATGCGGCCATGCAGGCCGCGTACAAGATAGCTGCGGAGGCGAAGTCGAGAGGCATCACCAACGTCAACATAAAGATAAGGGCCTCAGGCGGCCACAACTCGAAGACGCCAGGCAAGGGCGCCCAGGCGGCAGTGAGGGTCCTCGCAAGGAGCGGCATAAGGGTCAACAGGATAGAGGACGTTACCCCGATACCGTCTGACACGACAAAGAGGCCCGGCGGAAGGAGAGGAAGAAGGGTGTAATCCTACACTCTTGGCAAAGAAGTGATTGAGCTATTTCCTCATTGTCATGCCTAAAGGCACGAACGCTATTGCCTGCTCATAGAGCACACCAGGAACGAAGTGCCAGAAAGCGCAGAACACCTTAGAAAATCGTTCGCCGGCCATGAGATTGGACATGCAATAAAGGTTAAGACCCCCGAGAGGCGTTTATGTAATAAGTTGGATTGCCTTTACATATACTTATATATACAACGACATTTTGGGCAGGAATGCCACAGTTTCGCCACAGTTGCGTTTTTTTTGCGTTTAGTCTGCCACGCAATATATTGAGTTGCTTGTCATTAGGGAGGTAAATTGCTTTGACCATTTCTAAGCATTGGTGAGTACTGGCAACATCAAAGTATGCCACCACATGTTGCATTAAATGGTGACAAAACAATTATAAACTTCGAATGGTTAATAAAACGATATCTATATATAATTCAATTTTATATTTAGAATGCCCAAAGGATATTAAATTTTTTTTTATGAAAGACATATCGTGATTAATTGGGAATACTACTTTACGGCATTATTGGCATTATAGTACTGGTTGTTGTTGTAATTTTTGTTATAATATACAATACACTTGTATCTCTTAAGAGAAATGCAGACAAGGCATGGGCCAACATAGATGTTCTCTTGCAGAAGAGGCATGATGCGCTTACAAAACTTATTGATACAGTGAGCTCATACATGAAATATGAGAAGGGTCTAATGACCCAGATAACGCAATTGAGGAGCCAATGGATGAACATACAGCAGAATGATGTCCAGTCAAAGATTAATACCTCTAACCAGATATCAAGTGCTTTGAAATCTATTTTTGCTGTTGCTGAGAACTACCCTGACTTAAAAGCCAACAATAGCTTTATGCAGCTGCAGCAGGGCATAATGGAACTCGAATCACAGATTGCAGATGCGAGAGAATTCTACAACGACAGCGTCACGCAGTTTAACATAAGGATGAACCAGATACCATACAATATGTTTGCAGGCATGCTAAGCTATAAGGCGTTGCCACTTTTCAATGTACCACCTGAGGAGAAGGCAGACGTGA
>DAHXNT010000012.1 GCA_027365215.1 Microcaldota archaeon | reverse complement strand
TTTCAAGGTAACAGGATCAACGATGTTGGAAAAAATTTTGAAAACGCTGTTCAACAGGCGATAGACAGGACAAGTATAACTATAAACAAATTAACAAAAATGGGTTATCCGGATTTCCGCTTAACACCCATCCCTTGAACCTTATCGCGCGCTCCACCCTGTCGGCCATGATATCCATCTGCTCGCGCGTGACCGGCATCTTCTCGCACGCCTTCATTATGCCGCTTATTATCTTGTTCCTGTCGAACGGCTCGCGGGTGTTGTCCTTCTTTATCACAGTTATACGCTCGAGTTCCGTACGCTCATAAGTAGTGAATCGCTTGCCGCACTTTGAGCACTCCCTTCTGCGCCGTATGCTCCTGCCATCGTCCGCGAGCCTCGAGTCTGTGACCGAAGTCTCTATGTTACCGCAGTACGGACACATCATTGCATTACCCCCAAAGGAAGGACTGAAAATGCGCAAGGCAGCGCACGGCGCATACCACCCATGGCATTATTCTGGCATCGCACCCACAACACCCTTCCAAACTGTATACAACCTGTTGTAGTGAGGTTTTGCGCCCAATACAACATTTGCGAAGATATATTTGCTGCATTTATTTAAAAAGCTTCTCTGGTGCGTTCTTGATACGCGGCTAATATGAAGTATTCAGGTATATGGTTATGTAGTTAAGTAAAAATATTATACTAAAATAAAATCGTTTGGTGACGTATTTCTAAGAGGTATTTGGAAACAGCCCATTTGAATGGAGAGAGATTGGCGGCACCTTGCAGGGCGGCCACTAAATAGTAATTAGACAACGGCTTGGAAAGCGGAAGTTACGCGCCAGGCCTTGCGGTTTCGCAACCCTCACTGAACTCGCTCTTGAAAAGTCGCCATGCTTTGTTGTAGGCATCGTGGGCGTCCTTGTCCACGTTGAAGAATAGCCATGTTGAGAACGCATTGTCGCCGATTCCGTTCGTAGCGACCTCGCGCACATCGTTGTTCGTCACGCGCTTCCACTTGTCCGTGACCGCTTCATCGTACTCTCGCTTTACCTCTATGGAATTCAGCTTGCCAGGATCTGTCGTTATCGTCTTGTACGTCTGCCATGAGAGATTAGATGAGAACGATGCGATTATTACCGCCTTCGCGCGTATTATGTCGCCATCCTCGGTGATGCTACGCGCCTCTTCGTCGAATTTGACTGGACTTGCACTGCCGTTCTTGATTGAAAGTTTGTGTATCTGGTTTGCCAACATGTCGTAAGTTGTCAGATTGTACTTTATAGGCATGCACACACTCTAATCTTTCCACCGAACCCTACAACTTATTAAATAATAATGCATAATAAAGTATAAAAGGATGGTGTGGCACTTGAAGATCTTTGGTGTGTTCGGCAAGAAGGATGTTTCGGAGGACCTTACGAAGAGGTCGCCTTACAGGCTGATGACGGAGTGGGTACCGTACAAGCTGTATTCGGGAAAGAAGAGCTCTTCGTCGCTGATGGTGAAATTGAAGAACGCCACCAGCGAGGCGCTACTCACGTCGGTCGTGGCCGAGGTTCCGAGGCAGTTGGGCTTCGACGAGATAGGGGTGACGAAGCAGAAGGAGGTGAGGCTCGGTTATCTCGCTCCCGATGAGGAGAAGGAGATCAGGATCGAAGTATATAATTCATCTGGTGCCGATCCGGGAGACTACACTGTATCGCTCACCGCGATCGCGCATTACAGGGACTACGGGCACGTGCTGAATGTGATACGCAAAAGGACTGCGATAAGCGTAGTGTAATATTACTGCACGGTGCCGTTCGGCGCCTTCTCGCTTATCATGGTGTGTATGCCGTCGACCATGTCCGCCAGCTTTGTTCCCATCTCAGTTAGCTTTACCGTCTTTATCCGGCCGTGGCGTTCGCTGGACACTATCCCCTTAGATTCGCAGAGTATCAGGAAATTGCACGTGTGCACGTATGTGGTGCCCGAGGCCTTGGCGAGCGTGGATATGTTCCATTCCTGCGCGGCATTCTTCAGCGTAAGTATTATCATAGCCTGCTTCTCCATGAGCAGCAGGTTGCTGCCATTGACAATGCGACCACTCATCAGCCCACCAAACCATTATCCTATCTCTGAAAAGATTTATGATATGCGTTGCATGACGTGTATAATGCGCTTCTGCTGAAGGAAGGCATAGAATATTAAAGGGTTTCTATACTATTATCTATGTTAGGTGTTCGAATGGTAAAGTTCATCATCGCGAAACAGCTGGTTGGGAAGAAAGTGATAACTGTCGACGGATACGACCTCGGAAGGCTCCTTGATGCAGAAGTTAGCGAGACGACCGGGAAGATAAATTATCTGCTCATAGAGCCGAACCCCGATTCAGGCCTTGCAAACAAGATAAAACAGGACAGCGGCCAGATAAGGGTGCCGTACTCTGCGGTAGTCGCAGTTAACGACTTCATGATGATAGACAGGAAGCACATCTGATTCTTCTTTACCGTTTTCCCTTTCTTTTTCTTTTGCCTTGTATTTTTAGCGATTTGCAGCTGCACAGTTACCTATTTATTGCTTAAATGGGTAATATGATTGATGTTCCTGCGCCTTTGGTGAGCTAGTGATAATCATATCTGGAGGTGACGAAGCGGGCCGCGGTGCTATACTCGGACCGCTAGTCGTCAGCGTCGTCTCGATAAACAAGACACTGCAGCACAAGCTCACCGAGGTTGGCGTGAGAGATTCGAAGATGCTCTCGAAAAAGCGCCGCGAAGCCGCATACAAGGAGATAAAGAAGCTTGCAAGCGACATAAGGGTCGACAGGATATACCCCGAGGAGATAAACAGCGCAATGAACAGCAAGATATCGCTGAACGAGCTAGAGGCCGTGCATTTCGCGCGCCTCCTGGACAAGGTCGATAACGTAAACACGGTGTACCTGGACTCTCCGGACGTGATAGCCGAGAAGTTCGGGATCCGGGTCAGCAACATATGCAGCAAGCAGACGAAGGTCATAGGGGTGAAGGGCAAGAGCGAGAAAGGCGTCAGCTACACGAAGATACTTGCCAGGCACAAGGCCGATTCCATCTACCCGGTCGTATCTGCCGCGAGCATAATAGCGAAGGTGACGCGCGACCACGAGATAGACCTGCTGAGCAAGAAGCTCGGGATAGACATCGGTTCAGGTTATCCTTCGGATTACAAGACGATTGACGCGATAAGGGACAACATGAAGAACGGCACCCTGAACAACCACCTGAGGCACCATTGGAAGACAATGGAGAACATACGCCAGACAAGGCTGTTCAACTTCAACGGTTTCGAGGGGTTCTGAGGATGTACCCTTCTTCTTACGCTTTCATGCGGATCTGTGGCGCAACTTGGACAGCGCGTCTGGCTTCGGACCAGAAGGCTGCGGGTTCAAAATAGGGAGTGCACGCGCACCTCTATGGAAATCCCGCCAGATCCGTTTATGCTCGCTTTATGGCAGCACCAGCTTGCCCGCTAGCGAGTGAATCCCGTGTTCTGCGGCCACTATCCGAAGATTCCAGGGTCGTTTCACTTGGTCAGTATCTCGCACGAGTCTCTTGTGACCAGAAGCTCCTTTTCCGACTGCGATACGGTGCCGCCTGCAGCTTCGACAAGCATCGGATACGACTCTATCGCGCCTGCCACGAGCAGCTCGCGCATGGCCTTGTACAGGCCGAACCTTGATGGTATCACATTCGAAAGCCACCTTACCGCGAAGGGCTCGCTGCCGTATTTCGACGCGATCTCCGCCAGGACCTTCCTTGTTTCCGGATCCCTGACCGGTGCCGCGCCGGCGAAGCTGTATATCTCGAATGTGTCGCTGTCGTTGACGATGCCCTTTCCATTTGCCGTCGTGGCGAAAGGCTCTATCGCTATTACCTGGTCTTCGGTGAGCGTGGTCGTGTCGCCGTTGTCGAAATTAGGCACGAATATCTCCGAATGGAGGTCGTGCTGCCCGACGCCGTGTCCGCCAAGATTCTTTATCGGCTTGAAGCCGTACGACTCTATCACGCCGGCTATGGCGCGCCCTATCTCCCTCACCTCTACTCCGGCCCTGACCTTGCTTATCGCCGCCTCGAGCGCCTTGTCGGTCGCCTCTATGAGCTTCCCGTGCTCTCCAGAAAGGTCTATGGTGAATGCGCAGTCTCCGAGCAGGCCGTCCTTCTCGGCGCCGAAATCCACCTTGATCACGTCGTTCTCCGAGAACGTTTTCGCGTCGTCGAGAGTCGGGGTGTAGTGAGCGGCCTCGCTGTTTACCGACAGGTTGAGAGGGAAGGCGCACCCGTATCCGCGCTCCTTCAGGTACCCTTCGAGATCGTTCGCGACGTCTATCAGCTTAACACCTGGCTTGACGAGTCCCCTCGCCCTGCCCAGCGCCTCGTAAGAAATCTTCCCTACATCCCTTGCCTTTCCAATTATTGCTTCGTCCATTTAACCACTGTCTCATAGTTTCTTCTGGGAGCCCTTGTTCTTCAATTGCTCCTCGTCGTAGTTGAGCTCCTTGAGTATCCTCATCACAGCAGGCAGCACCTGCTTGTTTATGTAGTACTGCGGATCGTAGTCCTTCGCCATCTCGAGTATCATCGCCTTGTCCGACACGGAAGAGCCGCCCTTCGTTATCACGTAGCTTATCACTGCGCTTTCCATCTCCTCCTTGTTCTTGACCCCGGCCTGCACCGCCTTCTTCGCAGCTGCGAGCTCTGGCGACTGCACGTCGTAATTGTCTATTTTCTTCCTGAGCTGCGTGTTTATCGCAAGGTCCTCGAGCGGCACCTTCCCGCTTTCCAGCTCGACCACGACGTCCTTCACGATCTGCGCCGCCTTCTCCGCGCTGCCCTCCTTGAGTATCGTCTCTAGCACCCTCCTCTGGGTGTCCCTCGCGATCTTGGACCAGTCGCGCCTCACGAGCTCGAATCCCTTTATTTTTATTCTTCCGCTCTCGGATATCATGGCGTACTTCTTCTTCGCACCGGCTGCGCCCTTCTCCTTCTCGACCTTCTTGCCTACGAAAACGCCCCTCGTGTAGAAGTCCTCAAGCTCCAGCTCCATGTTCCCTGGAAGGGACTTGTTGTACTCCTTCACGAACTTCAGCGCGTCCTCCTTGGTCTTGTCTCCCAGGACCAGGACCACGGAATCGGTGTCTCCGTAGATGACCTTGAATCCGTTATCTTCTGATTCCTTTATCGTTTCCTTTATGTACTGCCTGCCGTATGCGGTCACTGCAGCTGCGCATTCCCTCGAATACCATCTAGATCTCGCGTATCCCAGGTAGCCGTAGAACGAGTTCGAGGTTATCTTCAGGGCCTGCGACCTGGATCCCAGGAAAATGTTGTCCGGATCCTTCTTGTAGAGCTTCTTCACGTCGAGCCTCTGGTCCATGAGCAGTTTTATCGTCGAAGGCATTATGCTCTTCCTGTCCTTTGAGAACTTCACGCCGTTCGGCGCCTCGTAGTACTCCTTGCAGTCGGTGCATATTGATGAAGGATCGATGTTGTGCGATATTATTATCGAGGGGTACAGCCCCCTGAAGTCGAAGATCGCAAGGTTCGAGTAGATGCCAGGTTCGGGAGTCTTGACGAAGGCGCCCTCTATCGGATTGATCATCCTGGCCCTTATCTCGCGGTCGTCCGGCTTGTTTGGTATTATCTCGCTGAACTTCCTCGAATAGAGCATCATCAGGAATTCGACGAGCTGCCCGGTGGTCGAGACGCACACGTCGCTCAGCATGTCTCCGGTAACCCTCGCGAGCTCGATCATTATTGGTATGAACGACTTGTACACGACCTCCAGTGACTCGGAGTCGCCGAGGTTGTACATCGCGAGCGTGCCTATCTCTTCCTCAGTGCCGTCCCACATCCTCTTTATGTCCTCGTACGGCACGATCACCTTCTTGTCTTTGCTTATCGCCTTGTAGACCTCCTTGAGGGTATACCTGTTCAGCTTCAGTATGCTCTCCGCCGCCCCTACTACAGATATGAACTTCACGACGAGGTACATGTCGACGTGCACCCTTCCGGATATCTTCACGCGGTCCACCATGCCGTGCCGCTCTATCTTGGTGGTGCCGTCCTTGAACCTGTCGAGGGTGAAGTCTATTCCCAGGCTCCTTGACCTGTCCATCAGGTACCTGACGTCGAAGTTGGCAGAGTTGTATCCGGTTATCACGTCTATGTCGAACTCGTTCACGAGTTCCATGAACCTTTTTATCATCGCACGCTCGTCGGCGACCGTCTCCACGAACGGCTGATTGGTTTTTTTGAAGGTTATGACGCCCTTGCCGATTCCGGATGGCCCGGTATGCGTGTAGCTTATCATTATTACTGGATCCTTATCCGGTCTCGGAACCGTGAGGGGATTGTACACCTCTATATCGAAGTAGAGCACGTTGACGTTGAGGTCCGTGAACTCCTTCCTCTCTTCGGTTGCGGAGAGCAGTTCCAGCCTGCCGTCCTCCCGCCTCGCGATGCGGAACCTCTGGTTTATCAGGGAGCCGAGATCGTTGTCTATCACGTATCTCTTCGCGAATGGTATGCTGGATTCGTAAGTCTTGCCGTATTTCGACATGAACGCGCTCATCTTCGGCACGGCCGTCGGGTTCGGCGCGACTATCTTGAAGAACTGCATCTTCTTCCCGAAGAGGCTCCTCTCCTCGCCTATCACCTGCTGCGGCTTTATGTCAGCGTCCACGTCGCGGTACGTTGCCGATTCCAGGTCGGACTGGCTGACGCCCTCGTTCGGCAGTATATAGAAGTACGGCTTGAATCTGTGATCATAAACCTCGTACGTTTTCCCGTCAGAGCCCTTTATGGCCAGCCTGATTACGCCTGCACCGTTCTCGTATATGTAATCGGTGTCGAGCACGAATCCCTCTATCTCCAGCTCCTCTTCGCTGGCCTTATCGGGTTCCGCGGCATCGGCAGATGCACTCTGCGCTTTGCTAGGACTAGCCATGAGTATCTATTCGAAGAAATGATTTAAATTGTGCAGGGTGGCCGTCGCGCCCGCGGCCGGCTGCACATTGCTGAAAATGCCTACTTCTGCTCCTGGACCTTCACCGCACTCATGATTATGGGCGGTATGAAGCCGATGGAGTACGCCACGAGGGTTCCCGTCGCGCTGCACCTGAAGTTGAGTACGTTTATTATCTCCTCGGTCAGATCAGTCGGCAGGCTCTTCTTTTCGTTCCATCTCTTGATAGCCTCGTCGACCGCCTTCTTCTCTTCCTGGAGCTCGACGATTCCTGAGAGCTTTATGTTGCCGATGCTCTTCTTGTTCGAGTCAGTGCCGTTGAAGTACTCTGCGGTGAATGAGTAGCTGACCTTCAGCTTGTTCCCTTCGCTGGTGGCGTCTTCTAGGTTTATGTTGATGGCCGGAGGCAGCTGCTTCGAGAGCATGTCCAGCGCACTTACGTTCCCTTCTACCTTTGACATGTTTAATCCTGTTATCATGTTATCACTCGGTATTCGTATAGACCATTATGATTTGGAGCACATATTTAACACTATCGAAACGCGCAAACGCCGTTATTACAAGAAGGCGCTGCGGCGAGGAAGCCCGCACAAAAAGCTATATATACGTGTTATGGGCATCTTAATAATAGTCCCAGCCAGTCTTCAACGGTGGATATTTTGGATAAACGCGCGGCGGCTTTGGCCGCTTTTGCCTCCATGATTGTGCTGCTGGCCTATGCGCCAGGAGTGAGCAGCGCCTCTTACGTCATAGAGGGAGTAAACGTCACGGTGACGTTGAACGGGACGACCAACGCGCACGTGAACGATATAATACAGGTGTTCGTTAGCAATACGTCGCTTGTGCAGTATTCGACGGCCAGGGTCGCGCTGAACCTTACGTTGAGCAAGTGGCAGGAGCTCGTTGGTTCCGGGCTGGAGCCGCACATAATAAACCAGAAAAGCGGGATATACAACTTCAGGCTGCTTCCGGGGCCCTTGACTAATGTGTATAACGGGGGCAGGGCGTACATAGAGATGAGCTACGACGTGCACAACGTGACCACGGTCGACCAGGTCTCGCCGCGCGACTTCGAGTACACATTCAATGACAACGTATTCAATTTCGAGCACGCGGCGAGCGGCGAGGTGCTCGGCCAGAACATGACGCTCAGCGTAGAGATACCAAAAGGCGCCGCTATAACTTCCACATACCCATTGCCGGACTACCCCGCCTCGGCGTTCACGAACAACTACGCCAACGTCACCTTCGTATCATGGTTCAGGGCAGAGCCGCTCTCGAATTTCGCGCTAACGTTCAACCAGCAGGAGAGCCTGCAGGATGAGGTAGTGTCGTTCTTCAACGGAGTGTACAATGCGCTCGGCGTATTCATCTACGTGATAGTGATAGCCATAATAGTGCTTGTCGCCGCCTACGCGTATTACAGAACGAACGGCTGAGGTGCTTGCTTTGGACGAGATGCTTTTGAGGGTACTTAAGGCGATAGAGGGCAACCCTGGCTCAGATGCCGACGGGCTTGCCAAGTCCTCCTCGATCGACCGAGGTACGATAATATCTTCGATAAACGCCCTGGAATCGGACAAGTACGTGCATTTCAGGACGGAAGCGGAGTATTCGGTAGAGCCATCGAAGGAAGGCCTATCATATAAGGACGGATTTCCTGAAGAAGAGCTGGTGGAAAAGGTAAAGTCGCACGGTGGGGAGATTGCGATCTCCTCGATAAAGGACCAGATAGGGCTCATATGGGCGAAGAAGAACGGCTGGATAGAGATATCCGAGGGCAAAGCCAGGCTCAAGAAGGAGGCGCATACAGGTGAGTACGCGCAGAGGAAGGTGTTCAACGCACTGATATCCGGTAGCGGGAAGGCGCATCTCACAAATACCATCAGGTCGAATCCGGATGTTGTCAAACTGCTCGAAAGCAGGAAGCTGCTTACTATCAATAGAGCGGAACGCATAGAAGACATAAGCCTGACGGATGCTGGAAAAGAGGCCATATCGAAATGGTCAGGCGGGTCTGGAGAGATAGCCGAGCTGACCAGGGATATCATAACGAAGCGCGCATGGACTGACAAGAAGTTCAGGAAGTACGACATCAATGCAGTTGTCGACGGCATCTATCCCGCAAGGGCACACCCGGTCATGGAGTTCATAGACATCGTCAGGAACACGTGGATGAGGATGGGCTTCACCGAGGTGGAGGGCCCGATAGTCGAGAGCGCATTCTGGAACTTCGACGCGCTTTTCGTGCCGCAGGACCATCCTACCAGGGACATGCAGGACACGTTCTTCCTTTCCAACCCCGAATCCATTGAGATAGAGGACAGGGAGCTGATGGGCCGCATAAGTGCGATGCACAGGAAAGGCTGGCAGATGCAATGGAAGGAGAAGCTGGCCACGCAGGCGGTGCTCAAGACGCAAAGCACGGCGGCGACGATAAGGCATGTCAGGAAGATAGCATCCGCGCTCAAGGAGGGCGAGACGGCAAGGTTCTTCTCTGTAGGCAAGACGTTCAGGAACGAGAGCATAGACTACAAGCACCTCGCGGAGTTCTATCAGGTGGACGGCATGGTAATAGGCGATGGCGTCAACCTCGCGAACCTGATACATGTGATCTCTGAATTCTACGCGAGGCTCGGCTTCGTGATGGGCAAGGACATACACATAAGGCCTTCGTACTTCCCGTTCGTGGAGCCTGGCATGGAAGTGTATTACACTCCGGAGGACGGCAGCAAGATAGAGCTCCTGGGAAGCGGAGTCATAAGGAAGGAGATATCGAAGGCGATGGGCACGAACAAGCGCATACTCGCGTGGGGCGGAGGCATTGACAGGCTGCTGCTCAAGGGGCTCAAGATAGAGTCGATAACAGAGCTGTACAGGAACAGCATGGAATGGCTGAGGAACAGGAATGAGATAGAGTTGTGACGCATGGCAACTATAACGTTCAAGACGAAGGACCTCGAAAGGGATCTTGGAGGCATTGACAGGCTTGACGAGAGGATCTCAGACTATGGCATGGAGATAGAGGAGCAGGGAAAGGAGGAGATGACGTTCGACATAAGCCCGAACAGGCCTGACATGCTGGACTACAACGGCTTCGTGAGGGCTCTCGGCTACTTCTCTGGCAAGGAACCGGAATTGGGAAAGTATGATGTTGGCAAGAGCCCGGCGCTTACCGTAACGGTGACGCCCGCAGTGCGCAGGATAAGGCCGTACATCGCGGCCATGGTCGTGAAGGGAGCTAACCTGAAGGGCGACAGGCTGAAATACCTGATAAACTTCACAGAGAAGTTCAGCATAACCTACGGCAGGAGAAGGAAGAAGATCGCGATGGGTCTGCACAACCTCGAGGCCGTGAAAGGGGATTTGGTGTACGATGCCGCTGCCAACGAGAAGTTCGTTCCGCTGGGCACAGACAGGGAGATGACGTTCGGCGAGATACTCGAGCAGCACAACAAGGGCATCGAGTATGCAGACACCGTAGCGGCGAAAGGGAAGAGAGGCAGGGCCATTTATCCGTACCTCAGGGATTCCGAGAAGATACTTTCCATGATACCAATAATAAACTCCAAGGCGACTGAGGTAAGGGACAGCATGAGCAGCCTGCTCATAGATGTCACCGGAACAGACGAGAGAACCGTGGAAAAAACCCTCGACATACTCGCGTGCTCGTTCATCGATTCCGGATGCAAGGTGCTGCCCTGCCGCATATTATACAATGGAACTGCGATGTCGACGCCGCTGCTGAAGGAGAGGACGATCGGCATCAGGGCCGCGGACGCGGCAAAGACGATAGGGGTCGGCATCTCCGCAGGGGATATTCCTGGATATCTGGGAAGGATGGGATACGAGGCGAAGACCGAAGGCAAGAAGGTTTCGGCGCGCGTACCGCCGTACAGGCTCGACGTGATAAACGAACAGGACGTCATAGAGGATATAGCCATAGGATACGGTTACAGGAAGATAATTCCAAGGCCGATAGTCGCGGCAGACTTTTCTGGAGCCCCGCATCCGAATGCAGAAGTTCGCGAGGCGCTCGATGCTCTCATGCTGGGCCTTGGATATACCGAGGCGCTTAACACTGTGCTGACAAACGAGGATATCAATTTCTCAAGGATGGGAAGGAAGCAGGAGAGGAATGCGACGGTATCCGTGGCCAGGTCGAAGACCGAGGCCATAAGCATGCTGAGGACCAGCATAATGCCGCAGCTGCTGCAGAACCTTGGCATCTCAACCTCTGAAAGGATGCCGCAGAGGCTTTTCGAGATAGGAAGCGTATTCAGGGTTGATAACGGCAAGGTGGTTGAGGAGATCATGATAGGATTCCTCGGCGAGCACTCGAAGGCGAACCTCGCGGAGGCGCGGACAGTGCTCAACTACATAACAGGGCGCCTCGGCATGAAAGCTACAATAGAAAGGGGAAGCGACCCGTCGATGATAGAGGGAAGGTGCGGGGCAGTCCTGATCGGCGGAAAGCGCCGCGGGATATTCGGAGAGCTGCACCCAGAAGCGCTCTCCAAATTCGGGATAGAGGAGCCTGTGGTCGGCGGCGAACTGATAATAAATGCGGACGCTATGCGCTGATCCGCTTAAGCAAGTTAGGCAAGCCCTCGGGTTCAGGACGTGAGCGCCTCTATTATCTTCCTGTCCCTTATTCCGTTTGTGTGTATGTCGGCCTCGGATCCCATGAGGTTCTTTCCGGACTTGCTCGGTATTGCTATCGACTTCAGGCCCTGCTCCTTCGCCGCGGCTATCATGTCCGGATTCCCGCTGAGCACGAACATCTCGTTCTTCTCGACGCTGCCATACTTCGCCTTTATGGCGGCTACCGCAGCTGCTATCAGGTCGCCGTACGTCCTTCCGCTCGAGCCGTACGTTCCCATGTCGAAATACCCCTTTATCCCGGCCCTGTCCATGTTAAGTGTCACTATTCTCTCGAGCTCTCCTGATACCGCGCACACCTCTACTCCCTTCTCGCGCAGGGATCTGAGGGTTTCGGCAACACCG
>DAHXNT010000011.1 GCA_027365215.1 Microcaldota archaeon | reverse complement strand
ACGCGCAGACGCCGAAATCGTAGGACGCGCCGAGCATGCGGTTGTGCCCCATGAACGCGCTCGCGGATATCTCCTCAGGTATAGAGTCATCCTTGGCATATTCCTTGAACGCCTTGTAGAAGGGGCACCTGCCCTGCTTGACGAGATTCTCGCACTTGCTGTAGAACACCTCTCCCTCGAGCATGTTCGCGGCGGGGTTCGTGCACATCTTCTGCTTGCCGACTATGTCCACGAACTTGAGGTCCTTGTAGAACTGCGCCTTTATTCCGGAAAGCACCTCGAGGGCTATCCTGTGCTGGGATATCTTGGGCGTCAGGAAGAGCACGTCAAGCCCGTTCTCGAGCGCGAACGGGAGCGCTGCGCTGATCGATGCGTCGGTCTTGCCCACGCCAGTCGGTGCGTTCAGCAGTATGTTGCTCTTTGATTTCAGCGCCGAGAAGACGTCGTCCATCATCTCCTTCTGGAACGGCCTGACCTTCTCGAACCTGAACGGGTACTTCATGCTGAAGATATATCATGCAAAGAATAAATACCGCTGCATGGGAAGGCGGCAAAGTCTGCGCAAGAGCCATGCGCGGCGCACTTGTAACCGGCAAATGCCTGCCTGTAGGCCTTCGCCGCCAGTGGCTTCTGCTTTTCTGAAGCAGCGTTATCGTATCGTGTTATTGTATCGTGGATGCTTGCTCAAGAAGCTGCAGGGAGGTAGACTTGCAATGGAGGGATTGCTGCACATGCACCCCTCCAATGCAGCTTAAATAGATTGTTATGGAATTATGAACATGCGAAGGGGTGTGGGGTTTTACATACCCATATTGGCAGCCGTGGGCGGCCTGATTGCCCTGCTTAGCGTGTTCTATTTCACCGAGAGCTTCGCCTATGCCATAGGCTATAACAGCGGGATCGTAAGCGCGATAAGCACCTACAACATAACCAACGCCGCGAGCTCTGCAGTGCCTGCACTGCAGGCCATGACAGACACATTCAGGCTGGGCTCGCACATAGCCTACGCGATGATTTTCCTTCCCCTGATCATGCTGGGCATAAGCGCGTTCTGGATGTTTGTGACCACAAAGGGTCGCACCCTACAGGTTGTTATGGTAATCGTGAGCCTGGTGTTTCTGCTAATGGTAACCCTCCTGGTAGAGGACTTCCACTTCTCGAATTCGCTCACCGTGGTGATCGCGGCATACGCAGGCGCGCTGATCTGTCTTGGATCTGGCAGTTACTTCATATACGACAGCTACACCAAGGCTGTGGTTGCTCCGCACAGCAGGGCGGTCAGGTCGCTCGAGATAGACCCTGCAAAGCCGTACAGCAACATGGACCTGATAGCGAAGAAGCTGTTCGGGAGCTTTTCAGGAGAGGTAAGGATACTTGACATGCATTTTGATTCGAAGGCAGTGCAGAACCTATCGATGCTGATGGACAGGAGCAGCCCGAAGTTCAGCAGGATCCTTGTATTGATGTCCAAGGACAGGGCCGGCGACATGTTCAGGAGGAATTACAACGAGTTCGGGGCCGAGCTGGCTAATAGGGGCATAGGCCTCGAGGTAAGGATAATGAACGATGACGACCTTGCGACGCAGCACGAGCGACTGATACTCGATGACAGCAAGGCCTACAAGATACCGCCGTTCAACATAATAAACAAGAAGAGCGAGCATATCGTCTCGGTGAACTACAAGCAGGCATCCGAGCATTTCGGGATGATTTGGAACAGGGCGGCGAAGCTGGAGAACTTTGGCAAGGGCAACACCGGCAAAAATACATGAGCTTTGCTTTCCTGCACCGTACACAAAGCCTCCATTTGCGAATACGAAACATCAGATAACTTATAAATAACTTAACGGCAAGATACCTATGATGCAATGAGAGCAGATACCGCCTTCATAATTTCTTTAGTGTCTTTTGTGCTTGTAATCGCGCTGAGCGGCGCGTCAACTGTCGTTGGCACTGCCAGCGTACATGCACCCGCGGTGATAATATCGAACAACAGCGGCACCATCACGACGATAGCGCTTACCGTGACCTCAGGCACGGGAAACGTCAGCGTGATAGGGCCGAGCAGCGTGGCATCGTCGACACTCGATTCGGCGAAGACTGCGGTGCAGTACGCGACGGGCTCTCTAGGAATGAATGAGAGCGCATACAACTTCACATACGACATAGAGGACATCAACACCAGCGTATCGGGGCCTAGCGCCGGCGCGGCGATGACCCTCTTGGCAGTGTCTGCGCTATCGCACAGGCAGATAAACAATGGCATTACTCTCACAGGGACAATATCTCCGAATGGCACAATAGGGCAGATCGGCGGGGTATATGACAAGATAAGCGCGGCCTCGCTGAACGGCGTCAGGTATGCTTTCGTGCCTTATGCGGCCAACGGCACCGGAGAGACAGAGCTTTACTATCTAGTGCAGCAGGAATTCGGGATTCCGCTGGTCAGGGTGCAGAACATGACCCAGCTGGAGTCGTACGCATTCAACGCGTCGTTCAATCCGTATACGCACGAGACAAACTACAGCATATACTCTAATTACCATATTGCAGAAATCCCGAATGCCAACATAAGCTGCAGCAACAGCTGCAACACGAAGGGCTTCAGCTCTATAACCAACCAGACTATAGCACTGACAAACTCGGAGATACTCGCGCTCTCTTCGGACAGCAGTTTCAGAGCGCTCGCAGGCAATATGGAGGCCATGTTGAACCAGAGCAGGCAGATATCCGGGAAGGGATACATGTATCTGGGAGACGATGTGGCATTCCTCACGTACATAGACGCGTACTACTTCAGCCACCACACGATAAGCAGAAGCGAGAGCCTTTCCGTAATGCAGAATGTCTCGAACTACTGCTCCGAAGTAACGCCTCCGGCGATCACCGCAGGGAACTATGAGTACGTGCTTGGTGGAGAGCTCAGGCAGGCATGGGGCCAGTACACGATAAACATCACGCTTGCAGGATACAACTCGACTCTGAACAGCGACGAACTGCTTGCAGAGATGGGCCTGTCTGGAGAGGCCAGCGGATGGTGCGCCGCCTCGAGATACATGTACAACGCAGTGCTGGCTGGCGGCAACACGGTGATAGGATTCAACAGCACAATCCTCAAGCCGGTCGCAGAGCAGTACCTCAGCGCAGCTGCAAACTACAGCAGCAGCATGTATTACATCACCGCGAGCGCCGCGTACAGCAAGGGCAACTACGCGCTCGCCACCATGGACGCTGCATACGCTATAGGTCTCGACAGCGTTCCGACGCCCAACGCGAGCGCCGCACAGATAGCCGCATCTGCGGCTTCGCTGCTCGCCTCGTCCAATTACGGGGTATGGGCCACGCAGTTCTCGAACGAGGCGGAGTTCTACATTCATGAGACATCCATTGCGAATAATTCCAGCGCCGCGTATGGTTACGCGTACTCCGCATATACGACGGCGATGCTGGCCCACGAGATCAGCTCCGCAACCTCGGCCGTAAACTCAAGCATCGCTCCTGCCTCTTCGCTTCCACCGCAGACGGCCACTCAGGCGCCTTCCGGGCTCGTGCTTGCCGTCGCTGCGCTTGCGATTCTGGCACTGGTCATATCCTTCATAACGCTCTTCATGGTGCTGCGCCTATCAAGGAAGGTGCGCAGAAACGGCGCAGGCCGAGATGGCAGGGCGAGTGCAAGGAGCAGGGGTGCGCATGCCCAGAGGCGTAGCGCAAGAAATAGATAATGCTAAATAGCTTTACGGGACTTATAGAGACGTTGAAACCTTCTGATTCAGGTGATTCCATAGCTGACGTATTACCAGG
Source organism: Microcaldota archaeon (assembly GCA_027365215.1). Lineage (GTDB taxonomy): Archaea > Micrarchaeota > Micrarchaeia > Micrarchaeales > Micrarchaeaceae > JAMCYG01. The sequence goes on along the minus strand of DAHXNT010000011.1, from coordinate 9,061 downwards.
AAAGGCGTGCGTGTCGTGCGGCCGACTGACAAGCGATTACACGGAGTTCAAGTGCCCGAAGTGCGGCAAGACCACCATAATAAGGTGCCTGCACTGCCGCGAGATAGGCAACAGGTATATCTGCAAGGAGTGCGGATTCGAGGGTCCATGATATGTCCAAGGTAATAGTGGTTTTCAAGGTCTACCCCAAGGACAACGCGTTCGGCAAGGCCGTAGAGGAGATAAAGGGCATGAACCCCAACGGCGTGCAGGACGAGGACATAGGCTTCGGCATCAAGGTAATCAAGGCGTCGTTCATCTACGACGACTCGAAGGGCGGCTCTTCGGAGATAGAGGAGAAGCTCAAAAAGCTCGACAGCGTGGGCGAAGTCGAGGTCTCGGAAGAGAGCCTTCTCTGACGCTTCAATACGTCAGGCATAATGCTGCGAATGCAGCATTAAATACTTTTTTTGCAATATCATATTGTTACACGTTACCGGCTTTTCGTGGTATTATGCTTGAATACATAGAGCTCACCAACTGGAAGACGCACGGCAGAAGCACGCTGAGGTTCCAGAAGGGGGTCAATGTCCTCATCGGCTTGATGGGGGCGGGCAAGAGCTCGGTGATGGATGCTATTTCTTTCGCGCTTTTCGGGACGTTTCCCGCGCTCAAGCACAAAAGGGTCAAGACCAGCGACATAATAAGGAACGTGCCTGAAGAGCATGATTATGCTGAGGTTGCACTGGGCTTCGACTCTGAGGGCGACAGGTATGTCGTAAGGAGGAGGATACCTAAGAGCGGCGTGGCGTCCGCCAGGCTCGAGAAGAACGGAAAGCCGTTCCAGAGCCAGCCAACGAAGGTCACTGAGGAGATAGAGGGAATACTCAAGATAGATTACGACACATTCTCAAGGGCTGTGTATTCGGAGCAGAACAACATGAATTACTTCCTCGACCTCATGAAGGGCGACAGGAAGAAGCAGATAGACGGCATGCTAGGCCTGGACCACTTCGCCTCGTCGGAGGAATACACTACCACGATAATCAACAACATAAGGGCCCTGATAAGCGGCGAGGAGCAGGGGCTCGCGCAGGCGGATACCGCGGCAGTGAAGGAGCAGGTAGCTGCGCTCGCGAAAGAGAGGAGCGCGCTTGCGGAGACCCAGGCAAAACTGAAGCGACAGGCCGAGTCAGTAACAAAGGATGTCTCTTCTGCGGAGAAGGAGCTGAAGAGGATACAGGAGGGCTACGCCAAAAGGAAGAAGATAGAGGAGGAGATCGCGGCGCTGACCAGCAGGATAGCGACGCTCGAATCCGAGATAAGGAAGATAAGCGACATGGGCATAGACGAGCAGGCAGTCGAAAAGGAGCTATCAGTAGTCAGGGAGGAGGGCGCCTCATCGGAAGCGAAGGCAAAGTCAGTTACCGCAGAGGTCAGGAAGGCGGAAAAGGAGCTGGCGGAGGCCAGCGCTGCGGCGAAGGCCGCGGCGGAAAGGATCAGGCTGCAGGGCGAGGCGCGCAAGAGTCTCGACGGTCTACTTGGCGGCAAGGAAAAGGCCTCGTTCAAGAAGATGATCGATTCGCTTACCGACGACATAAGCAAGCTGAACGAGAAGCTTGCGACGCTGAAGAGCGCAATGGCAGACGCGCTGAAATGGACTGCCGAGCTGAAGAAACACTTCGATACGTGCCCCCTCTGCGGCAACGCGCTCAGCAGAGAGATGAAGGACAGGCTGCTTGCGGAGAAGGAGAAGACCGTGGAAGATTCTAAGAGAGGCATAGCCGGCGCCTCGTCTGAAATCAAGGCAAGAGAAACGGAGCTGGCCAATTTGAATGAAGTATACAAGAGCATAGAACGCCAGGAAGAGAAGATCAAGGAATATGACGGCGCGAAGAAGGAAGCGGAGGCCGCGAAGGCTTCTATCGGAAAGCTAACCGAGGAAAAGGAGAAGCTGACAGGCAGGCTCGACGCCGTGAACGCGAAGCTCAAGGAGATAGGCGAGCGAGCGGCATCGCTCAAGGCGAAGAAGGAAAACGCCGTGAGGAGGAAGGAGTACGAAACCGAAGTGGCCAAGTCACGCGAAAGGAGCGGGAAGGCGAAGGAGGAGCTTTCCGGCATAGGCGCGAGCGAGGAGATGATGTATGCCGCGCAGGAGAGGCTAAGGACCCTCAGCGCGAAGGCGTCCGAGCTGAAGTCGGGCATCGAAGGCAACGACAGGTACATTTCAAACCTTGACGGCCAGATAAGCGACAAGACCGCGCGGCTGAACGAGATAAGCAAGGCCAAGGAGAGGATAGAGGAAAGGAGGGGGCTGCTCAGCGAGATGAACAAGTTCAAGAACGCGCTGGTGGAGACCGAGGCGGGACTGAGGGGCATGCTTGTGGGTTCCATAAACGAGGTGATGCACGGGCTCTGGCCTGAACTCTACCCATATGGAGACTACGACGGCGTAAGGCTGGAGGCCATGATGGACGATTACGTCCTAGAGGCGAGGAGGGACCTTAGCGGCAACGGGAATGGCAGCGATGCGTGGGTGCCTATCGACGCGATAGCAAGCGGCGGCGAAAGGAGCGTCGCGAGCCTAGCGCTCAGGATAGCCATGTCGATGGTGATAGTCCCGAACCTCAGGATACTGATGCTGGACGAGCCCACGCACAACATCGATTCCGCAGGAATGGACAAGATGATATCCGTGCTGACGGAGACGCTGCCCAACATAGTCGAGCAGATTTTCGTGATAACGCACGACGAGGCGCTGAAGCAGATAGGCATGGCTAAGGTGTACATGTTCGACCGCGACAAGGGAAGCAACGGCGCAACTGTAGTTTCAGAGGTGTAGTGTGCCTCACAGCGTGCCTATTCCCAGATTGTCGCTATTTCCCTTATCGCTGCTGCCGACGACCGAGCTGCCGGTCACTCCGGTGAATATCGCTATCAGCTCAATCTTGTCGCCATATGTCGGATCCAGCCTTGCTCCCCACGTGACGTTTGCGTCCTTCGGCAGCTTCTCTGTCAGTAGGTTTCCTATGCGGTTCGCCTCTCCCAGGGTAAGGTTGTCGCCGCCGGTTATGTGCATGAGCACCCCGGTTGCGGTCTCGTAGTCCACGTCTAGCAGCTTGTTGTCTATCGTGTTCTTCACGACATCTTCGACCCTGTTCGTGCCGTGCGCCTCGCCGATGCTTATCATCGCAAGGCCGCCGCCGTGCATCAGGTTCCTCACGTCGGCGAAGTCGAGGTTGATCAGGCTGCTGGTCATTATCGTCTCTGTTATACCTCGCACCGCCCTTGACGTTATCTCGTCCGCGATCTTGAACGCCTGGTCGAGCGCCAGGTTCGGATACACTTCCACGAGCCTCTGGTTGTCTATTACCACGAGCGTGTCCACGTTCTTCCTCAATTCTTCTATCCCCTGCTTGGCAACGCTCAGCCTCACCCTCTCAAGGGAGAACGGCACCGTCACTATCCCTATGACTATCGCACCGCTCTTCTTGCAGATGTTCGCTATTACCGGCGCGGCGCCCGTGCCCGTTCCGCCGCCCATGCCCGCAGTTATGAAAACAAGGTTGAAATCCTTGAGCGCGGATTCCAGCTCGTCCTTCGAGTACTCCGCCGCCTTCGCGCCCATCTGCGGGAATCCGCCAGCACCCATGCCTCTCGTCAGAGGGCCTCCTATAAGTATTTTCCTTACCGACGGGTCTATCCCGCTCAGGTGCCTCTGCTCGGTGTTGACTGCGATGAGCGCTGCGCCCTGCACGTTCATCCTCGTAAGCCTCTGCACGGTGTTGCTGCCGCCTCCCCCTATGCCGCAAACGCCTATCCTTGCGCGGAACAGGCCGAAGTCGTCATCCTTGTTCTGCGCGGCAGCGTCTATTACGTCCATCACAACACCCTTATTATCGGTAATCCATCTCAAATCATTTATTTAAAACATTCCTTGCGCTCGCGTTCGGCAACCAACCGCCTTTTTATAGTTTTTTGTCTAAAAGTATAAGCGCGGAAATCTACATTCTCAGCTTTCGCATATCTGTATAATCGAGTGTTTAAGATGGCTAGACTCAGACCGGCAAGGACTTTCAGGGACTCAAATTCACAGGCATGGGCAAGATACTCGCTCAGGAAGCCCAGGAAGAACTACATCAAGGCCATGCCGAGGAATCACATACAGGTGTTCAAGACCGGCACTGACAAGAGCACGTTCGACCTTTCACTTGCGCTTACTTCCGATAGGTACATGCAGCTCAGGTCGAACTCTATAGAGTCGGCGAGAGAGGCTGCGAACAAGTACCTGGCTGCGTCGCTGCCCGAGAATTACCTCCTCAGGGTGCTCATATACCCGCACAACGTCATAAGGGAGCACAAGCTCGGCGGGTTCGCAGGGGCCGACAGAACCTCGAGGGGCATGAGCATGGCGTTCGGCAAGCCGATAGCGGTCGCCGCAAGGATAAAGAAGGACCAGCCGATAATGCTCGTGAAGACGACCTCCGGAAACAAGACGGTGGCGCACGAGGCGCTCAGGAAGGCCTCGACGAAGCTGTCCGGAAAGTGCAAGATAAAGGTAGTCTGAAATCTGAATTATCTGAATTATTTACTTATTTTATTGTTCTGCATTCAATAGAACGCCGGGTCCGGCCCGGCGACAGAAGTGTATCCATGCGTATATTGCTCCAGTTCCCCGAAGGGCTGAAACAGGAAGCGCTCAGGCATGCGAAGAGGCTTGAGAGCGATGGCAACGAGGTGTTCATATCCGCCTCGCCTACATACGGCGCGTGCGACCTCGCCCTGGACGAGGCGAGAAACATAGGTGCTGACAAGCTCATCCACTTCGGCCATGCGGAGTTCAACAAGGTGGACTTCAACGTCGAGTACGTTGAATACAGCATAGACGCGCCATTGGACATGCTCGATAAGGCCCTGACGTACCTCAAGGGCTTCGGCACAATAGGTCTTGTAGTGACAATACAGCAGATTCACCAGCTCTCATCAGTCAGGGAGTTCTTCGAGAGTAACGGAAAGAAGGTTGTCATAGGCAGGCCGTACGGCTTCGCCAAGAGGGAGGGGCAGATACTCGGCTGCGACATAGGGAGCGCGGCCACCATAGACAGGGATGTGGACGCGCTCGTGTACTTTGGCGGTGGGATATTCCACCCCCTTGGCGCGGCCCTCGCGACTACTAAGCCCTTCCTGGCCGTAGACCCGTTCAACAGCAAGATCGAGTGGATGGACGGCTACCGCGAAACTTATAGAAAGAGAAGCAGGGGCAAGGTTCTGACCGCGCTAAAATCAAAGCGTTTTGGCATACTTGTGAGCACGAAGAACGGCCAGCACAACATGGCGCTTGGCAAGGTCCTGAAGGAAAAGGTGGAGCGCGCAGGCCTGGATGCGCAGATTCTTGTAAGCAACATGATAGACTTCGAGTCGCTCAACAACATGAGAGAGTTCGATGCGTTTGTCAACACTGCGTGCCCGCGGATAGCGATAGACGACACCGACAGGACAACTGCACCGCTGCTGAGCGCCAGCGAGCTCATGGAAGTTCTCAGGATGAAGAAAGAGCTGAAGGACAAGGCAATATACTGAGATGTGGTATTGCTGAGCAGAGCGTTAAGCAGATTGTTAAGGCAGTATCGCTGACGCTAATGCCCTAATTCTTAAAAGAAAAGAAAAAGAAATGAAGGCAACGGTTATGTTGCCTTCGCGGTTACTGTTGCAACCTGGGCCTCGAGACCAGTCGTACCGCTCTGACTATAATCAGCATATATGTACCCAGACCATGTGCTACCGGTCGATACTGTTGGAGTAAGGGTTATAGAAACCGGTGTGGTTTGACCAGAGCTAAGCGTTCCAATAGAATTGGAAGCGTCGGTACCAGTATCTAAAGTTGTGCCGGTTGGTACCGCATAAAGGATAACGTTGGCCCAGTTGTTTCCTGTGGCCTGGCCGAACGTGAAGCTTAAGGCACTAGTGTGAAGCAGCAGGTTCGTGCACTGATATCCTGAACCCGCTATGCACGAGGTTCCGAGGAACGACGTCCCGTTGAACACTCCAAGCACGTACAGTGCTCCGAGGACAACTGCAATGATCAATATGGCCCAGCCATACGTCATCAAGTATTCCATGGCGCTTTGCGCCCTTTTACTGGTCGTTTTAGAGTTCATCATGACTCCACCTTTCACAATTACTATAGCAAAGTATATTTATAAATCTTGCGCAAAGAAGGAGTCGTTTTCTCGGAAAGGCACAGACGCGACCAATTACTTTCTTTCGCAACGAATCATTTGAACTTTTGGTTGTGGCGCTTGCTTGTATATGTTCATGTGTTTTGTAGCGAGGTAATTCTTTCCGTTGATATTGTATTAAAGGATATACACAAATGTGATAAGAGTGATTACATGGTGGAAGAGCTTAATCCATTCAAGATAGCTCAGGAGCAGCTCGATGAAGCTGCAAAGGTCATGGGCCTCGAGAAGGAGGCGCACCAGATTCTCAGGGAGCCAATGAGAACCCTTGTCTTGAACATACCGGTCAGGATGAGGGACGGAAAAGCGAAGGTGTTCCAGGGTTTCAGGGTGCAGTACAACGATGCGAGGGGCCCGGCGAAGGGCGGCATAAGGTTCCACCCGGCAGAGAGCCTCGACACGGTCAAGGCGCTTTCTGCATGGATGACTTGGAAGACCTCGCTCGCGAACATACCGTTCGGCGGTTCGAAGGGCGGCATAATATGCGACACGAAGCAGATGAACGACACGGAACTCGAGGCGCTCTCTCGCGGCTACATAAGGGCGTTGGGCAAGTATATAGGCCCTGACGTCGACGTACCTGCTCCGGATGTGTATACCACGCCGCAGATAATGGCGTGGAGGATGGACGAGTACAGCAACATAGTCAGGCATAGCGCTTTCGATGTGATAACCGGGAAGCCGCTTGAAGTGTGGGGATCGGAGGGAAGGAACGACTCGACGGCGATGGGCGGCATGTATGTCATGAGGGAAGCCGCAAAGGACCTCGGCATAGACCTGAAGAAGGCGAAAATAGCGGTGCAGGGCTTCGGCAACGCGGGCAAGTACGCTTACACGCTCTCGAAGCAGCTCTTCGGATCGAAGGTCGTGGCGATAAGCGACTCCACGGGCGCTGTGTACGATCCTGCGGGACTGGACCTCGCGAAGCTCGAGAAGGCGAAGGAGGAGACAGGCAGCGTGGACGGATATGAGGGCGGCGAGAAGATGACAAACGATCAGCTTCTCGAGTCTGATGTCGACATACTCATACCTGCGGCCATAGAGAACCAGGTAACCGGCAAGAATGCCGACAAGATAAAGGCAAAGCTCGTCCTTGAGCTCGCGAACGGGCCAGTGACACCCGAGGCGGACAGGATACTGCACGAGAGGGGCATATTCGATGCGCCGGATTTCCTGGTCAACTCCGGCGGAGTGATAGGCTCGTACTTCGAGTGGGTGCAGAACACCCAGCACTACTACTGGACGGCAGAGGAGGTATACGAGAAGCTAGACAAGATAATAACGAAGTCGTATGCCGATATGATGGCCACGAAGAAGGAGTACGACGGCAAAGGAAAGAAGATAGCCCCGAGGACCGCCGCGTACATAATCGCGGTAGGAAGGGTTGCAAAGGCGATGAAGACAAGAGGATGGTACTGACCACCCTCGTCTTTATCCTTTTTTTCCCAGCGAGATCTACATATTCTCGCAGTTCGGACTTGACGGACGACGCTTGGGGATCCCTCAATAGAGGATAGCACGATAAGGCGCATCGAGCGCGATGCCGGCAAACACCTGACCTGATTCTCTTAGCCGCGCATGCTCCACAGAAGATGAAGCGGAATACGCTGGGAGCGGGAATCGAACCCGCGTAGGCCATACGGCCAAACAGCTTAGCAGGCTGCCGCCCTTTAGTGCCTTTCGGTTCCACTAGGCGATCCCAGCATGCAATGCAATCATTTGACGATGCAAAGTATAATAACGTTGCCGTGCGGCGCTCATCTCTCGGCGATCAGCGCTGCGCGAGCGCAAGGCGTGGCAGAAGCCGTCTTGCGCCATGTCCTGAATGCGGGTTGTTTGCATTTCCACTCGGCCCTGTATCTCAGAAGCATAGCGACGACACGCTTAAGGTTGCTCCTTCCGGCCTGGCCTGGTTCACATGCCACACTATCATCAGAGGCAGGGCGTCAGCATTTCCATGCAAGCCCGCAGGCAAAACATGACACTCGATCGGCATTGGCCCGCCTGAAGGGATTTGCGGTATGGAAAACCCTTAGCTTCCCGCCTATCTGCCACGTATATAAAAGCCGCTTCTGCTTTAAATATGTTTCAGTGCGGCATGCACAAGCATTAATATATTCTTAGCGGCATAGAATAATGCATATGCAACAATCAAGGTGTAGCGTTGAGCGACGATAAAGATAACTACTCAGAGCTTCTCGACAGGGCGTTCGAGCGCATGCCCCACCTCAGTGACGAGAATGTCGATTTCAAGATTCCCGACGTGGAGTCGATCATACAGGGCTCTAAGACGATAATAAGGAACATCGGCGTCATAGCCGACAGGGCCAGGAGGACCCCTCAGGAGATAGGCAAGTACCTCAGCAAGGAGCTTGCGGTGCCTACCAGCTACGAGGACCAGAGGCTGATGATAAACGGGAGGTTCCAGAACGATGAGCTGAACAAGCGCGTGCACGCGTACTTCAACACCTATGTGATATGCCAGGAGTGCCACAAGCCCGATACGCATCTCGAATCCGGAGGCAGGGGCATGATGCAGCTGGTGTGCGAGGCGTGCGGCGCCAGATACGGTGTGAAGAGCTATTAGGTTTAGGTTTATTGGAGCAAGCATTGAGAACCTTGAGCAACAGGTGTTTTGATAAGGAAAAGCAATTTCGACAAGCGAAGGGGCCTGCCGCAGAACGATGAGTCGCAGAGGCTGAAGAAGCCCCAGGAAGGGGAGGTGCTCGGCACCGTTTCGAAGATAGCAGGGGCCGCGAGGTTCATGGTCAGGTGCACCGACGGCAAGGAGCGCCTGTGCTCGATACCTGGAAGGCTCAGGAGGAGGTTCTGGATAAAGGAGG
>DAHXNT010000010.1 GCA_027365215.1 Microcaldota archaeon | reverse complement strand
CGCTCTCGAGTTCATTCCAGTACTGGTTGACGTCGTAGATGTTGCTTCCGTACTCCTTTTCGAACATGTCCTCGCTTATAGCGCCGTGCAGCACGTCGCTTATCTCCTTCTGGCTCGGCCATATGTCCTTCAAGTAGACGTCCTCGCCATTTGCGTTCTTTGCGAGAGGCTCCTTTGTGAGGTCCTTCAGCACCGTGCCCGCTATTCCAAATGCTATGAGGAGCGGGGGCGACATCAGGTAGTTTGCCCTGACATCCCTGTGTATCCTGGCCTGGTAGTTCCTGTTTCCCGAAAGCACGGCCGCGACCGCGAGGTTGTTCGCATTTATCGCATCGCTCTGCTTTTCTATGAGCGGTCCGCTATTGCCTATGCACGTTGTGCATCCATATCCGACAAGGTTATAGCCCAGCTTCCCGAGCGGCTCAAGCAGCCCTGATTTTTCCAGATACCTGGTGACGACCCTCGATCCAGGCGCCAGGCTCGTCTTGACCTTCCTCTTGTCTATGCTAAGGCCCTTCTCGAGCGCCTTCTTGGCGAGCAGTCCCGCGGCTATCATCACCGAGGGATTGCTTGTGTTGGTGCAGCTTGTTATCGCCGATATGACTACATCGCCGTCCGAGAGCGTGGTCTCATAGCCGTCGTCATACCTTATCTTCGCAGATTTTATCTGCACATGCTTGAGCTCTTCCTTCCCCTTCTGGGATTCGATAACACTGCTGCTCTCACCTGACCATCTGCTGCTGTCGCTGCTGCTTGGCTTTTCCACGTCTACCTTGCCGTCGTTCTCATCAACGAACGCCCTGATGAACTCGTCCTTTATGTCCCCGAGGGGCATCTGTTCCTTGGGCTGGCTCGGCCCGGAGACGCTCGGCACTATGGTGTCCAGGTTTACCTCGAGCACGTCGCTGTATTTTACCTTGCTGTAGTCTATGCCATACATTCCCTGCGAGGTGTAATATTTCCTGATGAGATCCGTCAGTTCCTTGCTCCTCCCTGTGCTTTCCATGTACCTTAGCGTCTCGTCGTCCACCGGGAATATCGCTATTGTCGCACCGTATTCCGGGCACATGTTCGACAGCGTCGCCCTGTCAGGCAGTGAGAGGTTCTTCAGTCCATCCCCGAAGAACTCCACGAACATGTTGACAACTCCCTTCTCCCTCAGCTTCCTGGTCAGCGTAAGCGCAAAGTCGGTAGCGGTGACGCCGTCATTGAGCCTGCCCTCTAGCTTGACGCCAAGCACTTTCGGCGTGGTGAATGAAACCGGAAGGCCCAGGAGCGCCGCTTCGGCCTCTATGCCCCCCACGCCAAAACCCACGATCCCCAACCCGTCTATCATGGTCGTGTGCGAGTCGGTTCCCACAAGGGTATCTGGATAAGCGAGCAGCTCTCCGCCTACTTCCCTGGTTGCCACGCATTTGGCAAGATACTCCAGGTTGACCTGGTGGCATATGCCAGCAGAAGGCGGGAACACCTTGAACGAGGAGAACGCCTTGCTCGCCCACTTGAGCAGCATGTATCTTTCCCTGTTTCTCTTCATCTCTATCTCTTGGTTGAGCTGCAGTGCGTTCGACACATCGAAAGCGTCTACCTGCACGGAATGGTCTATTATGAGGTCTACGGGTATCTGGGGTTGTATGCTTCCGGCTTCTATCCCCTTTTCCCTTGAAAGGTACTCCCTCACCATCGCGAGATCGACCACTGCGGGCACGCCTGTGAAGTCCTGCATAAGTATGCGCGATACCTTGAACGGTATATCCTCGTCCCCGGGCTCTGCCGGGTTCCAGTTTGCGAGGTTCCTCACGTTCTCGTAGGTTATCTCACCATCGCCCGCATTTCTCAGCAGGGACTCCAGTACAATCCTTATGGAGAAAGGCAGCGAAGATATCTTTCCGATGCCGGCCTTCTCCAGCGCCGGCAACGAGTAGTACTTTATCCTTTTGCCGTTTGCGAGCTCGAAGTAGCTAGTAGAATCCTTTTTCAGGCTTTCGATATTTCCGCTGTTCATACCTAATAAAGCGCTGGATTGCTTTAAATAATTTGATTCAGCGGTTTTTTACTTCCATATTTTTTACGCATGCCCTTACGGCAGTGGCTTGCCGCTCGCATACTCGTACAGGAGACCGATTATCAACTCGGAGTACTTATTGTCTGGGATGATATCCCTGCTGCCGAAGTAGAGCTCCTTTGCCCCATCGAAGTACTTTTCTCTCCACTGCTCAGCATATCCCGCGCCGTCATACTTTTTCATGAGGCCCATCACGTAGTTGAAGTCCGGTTCGCTTAGCCTCGCATCAAGATAGCCGTCCTTCCTCCTCTCATTGACTTCGGAGTATATGGATCTCAGCCTTTCCTTCTCCTTGGGGCTGGCATCCTGGTACGCCTTGTATATCAGCAGCGTCGGCGTACCCTTATAGACATCTTCCTCTATGTCGCTTATGTCGTCGCGCAACTGGAACGACATTCCCACCAGTATGCCTATGGTCTCGAGAGCGTCAAGCGCGCCCTGCCTCTTGCCGCCTATGATTGCGCCTGCTACCGCAGGTGCAGCAGCGCTGTATCCCGCTGTCTTGCACGCCAGCAGCATACCGCATGTATCGAAAGTGAGAGTCTCCAGGTCGGAGAATTCGAGCTCCATCGTCTGCCCATAGAGGGTCTGGTCCGCATACCTGTCAAACACCTCGCGCACTAGGCGGCCGTTTTCCTCGCCGTACTTCTTCGAGTATTCGCTCAGTGCTATCCATACCTCCTTATTCAGGTAAAGGGATACGTTTATCGCATTGTTTGTCCCGTACTTGCGCTGGAGGGCCTTCTCTCCCCTTCTCAGAAGAGCTCCGTCCTCTATGTCATCGGCCACCAGCACGGCGTTCTGAGACAGCTCTATTGCTATGGCCGGCAGCAGTAGCTCATCGTCCGTTGCGCCGTACATCTTCCCGACCAGCCACATCAGCTTGGAGCGGAGAAGCTTCGCCTTCCCCCTTTCCGGGTAATCGGCAACCATCGCTTCAAGTTTCTTGATGGTTTCGCGCATGGTGCCGTTGCTCATGTATTCCTCGCTGGAACCGTAGAGCCTGGAATGTATCCTCTCCTCCAGCGCCTGCGGAAGGAAGCTGTTGATGTAGTCGCTGAACGACGCTATGCTCTCGTACCTGGCATCGGCTTCCGCGTCAGTCCTTGGGCTCACGTGCTCGGCGCTCTCCTCGTGCTTAATATCGCGCGTTTTCGTTCCTGTAAGTGCCATAGAAAGGCCTTCGGTGGGCCCGAGGAGAGTTGAACTCCTGTCTCCAGCGTGTAAGGCTTATGCGTTCAGAAAGAACTTGGCATCATACCGTTGGACCACGGGCCCATGCTAACTCTTATTCGCTTGAATATATATAAATTGGTTGGCGCGTCAGGCTGCTATCATCTCATGTACCTGGTGAGCAGCGCCTCTATCCTTCCTACGGCTTCCTCCAGCTCCCCCTCTGGCGCAAGCGCTACTATCCTGAAATGTCCTGGGCTTCCGAATCCGGAACCGCGTGTTATCTGTATGTGCTCTTCCTGAAGCACCCTCTTGATGAAATCCCCGTCATCTTTTATGCGGAGCTTGGACATCTTAAGCCGGGGCAGAACATAGAATGCACCGTTCGGCCTGACCACGCTTACCGCATCATTATGCTCCAATATGTCGGTGACGCGATTGACCCTCTTCTCTATGTGCGAAACCATGCCGTGTATCGCTTTGTCGTGCTCCTTCCTGTTACTTATGCCCTCAGCAAGCGCGTATTCCGCAGGCGTGTTCAGCGAGAGCCTCATGCGCGCGTAGTCGACTATCTTGTCCCGTATCACCTTTGATTTCCCGTCCTGTTCCGGGAAGACCATGTATCCCATCCTGAAGCCCGTCGCGTCGAACACCTTCGAAGCGCCATGCAGTATTATGTGTGGCGTTCCCTTTGCCACCTGGCCCACGCTTGTGAATTTTGCGCCGTTATAGACTATCTCGTCATATATCTCGTCGCTCACCAGCACTATGCCGTTCTCATTTGCGATGTCCACGACCTCTTCGAGCACCTTCCTCTTCAGAACGGTTCCGGTAGGGTTGTTCGGGTTGGTTATCAACATGTACTTTACCCTGTCAATCCTGCTTGCGCGCTTCATCTTTCTGAGCTCGCCCCTTATGTGGTCGAGGTGGATGCTCCAGCCCTCGTTCTCGTCGTAGATTCCGAACAGCGGCCTGCCGCCATACGCCATCAGGTTGGATACGTACTGTACGTAATATGGCTTGAATATCACGGCGCGGTCGCCATTGTCGATCAGCGCGCTGTTTAAGAACGCCAGCCCCTCGGATATGCCTGCTGTCGCTATCACGTCGTCAGGGCTTGCATTTATTCTGTACGTGCGGCCGTACCTGTCGGCTACGGCGTCCCTGAGCTCCCTGACCCCTATGCTGTCCGAGTAGTAAGTCTTGCCTGATCTGAGCGCATCAACATAAGCGTCTATCATGTACTTCGGCGTCGGGAAATAATAAGCGGGGTCGCCCCTGTTGAGCTTCGTAACCTTTATGCCGCGCCTTTCGAGTCTCGCAGCGTCGTCATCCTCCTCCAGTATCGGATTGTAGATGAATGCACTTCTCTTGGAAAGCAAAGCCATCGCACCACTCAAATACAAATCGCAGCGACAGAATAAAAGACGTTGCTACGGCTTTCGCTATCGCTTCTCCACCAGTTCCGCCTTCTCTATGATGTACCTGCCCACCTGCCCCTCCCACTCCTTCCTGGCGCCGGTTATCCTGATCGCCTTCCTGAACAATGGCGCGTCAAGAACGAAGCTCTCCGCTTCGCCGCCCTCGAACAGCGGATTTGTCTCGTATTTTTCCTTGAGCTTCATCAGCCTCTCGGCCATCGCGCCGTCTATGCGCGCGCCGAGGAAGCTGTCGTCGAAGCCCTCGGCGGACACCTGCGTTACGATGGCGTTGAAATCGTCTGACAGTTCCGTCAGCTCCTCCATCGGGTCTATGTGCCAGAGCGGAGATTGGGCCGCGATGCCCAGCCTGCCGCATATCCTCTCTATCCTATCTTTCTGGTAGCTGCTTGCGACAGCACCGGTGAACAGCTCCGTGATGCCGTTGTCTTTCAGCGCCTGCTCCAGGTCGGCAAGCTCCTTCTCCTTCTCGCCTTTGGTGCCAACCATCACCTGCCTTATCCCGAGAGCCTCAGCCTGCATGGGCGTGAACTGTATGTTCGGCTTGTGGAACATGTAGCTGTACTCGTTCTCCGATACCATCGTTATCAATAATTCAACATCCTTGCCGGCGTCGTGCGCCCTGTGCACCGCAAGAGTGGAATCCTTTCCTCCGCTGAACAGCGCCGCTATCATATGATCACTTCTTACCTTTGCCGACAGTGCTCGAGGGGCATATCCTGTTGAGCACGCAACTCCCGCAGCGCTTCTCCCTGGCGGTGCAGACATCCCTGCCAAGGGCAATGAAGAGATGCGACACGTTGGACCACTCGCGTCTCGGTATTATCTTCATGAGCCCGCTTTCTATCCTATTCGGGTCCCTTGTGTGGGCAAGGCCTAGGCGATTCGCCACGGTAATGCAATGCGTGTCTATCGCTATCCCAGAGTTTATCCCGAACGCGTTGGAAAGCACGACGTTGGCAGTCTTCCTTCCCACGCCGCGAAGCCTCATGAGCCCATCCATGCTGCGCGGCACCTCGCCTCCGAACTCGCCAACTATCAGCTTCGCCGACTCGGTTATGCTCTTGGACTTTGACCTGTACAGCCCTATGCTCCTTATATACTTGTACAGCTCCGTAGGCCTCAATGCCGCGTACGAGCTCACGTCTGGCAGCTCCCTGAAAAGCTTCGGAGTTATCCTGTTGACGTGTGCATCCTGCGCCTGAGCCGACAGGATGGTAGCCACAAGAAGCTGCCATGGCGTCTCGTGATCCAACGAGGTCTTCATCTGCGCCCTGTACCTTGCCTTGAGCAGTCTAATGACCCTGTCGGCATATGCTGCGTTGGCTTGCCTGTTCAGATAAATCCCCTATAAAGTAGTAAATTAACTAGTTAATTAAGTAATAAATGAATGCGCACCCAATGGATAAATATATATCATGACAATTCAGACCATGGCCGAAAGGGTGAGACTGCTTGGCAGGAGCGAGGCCAACTCCCTTGTCGGGACGCTGCTGAAGAGCTATGACGCGCACTATTATCTCAACTTCAAGACACCGGTAGACCTCCTCGTCGCAGCCATACTTTCAGCGCAGACAAAGGACGATGTGGTCAACGCGCTTACCCCTAAGCTGTTCGCGAAGTACAAGACCGCAAGGGACTATGCAAAAGCGGACAAGTCCGAGCTAATAGATTACGTCAAGAGCGTCAGCTTCGCAGGCAACAAGGCAGCCAACATAATAAACGCATGCAGGCAGATCGCAGAGAAATACGACGGCAGGGTGCCGGACAGTATGGACCAGCTTGTAGAACTGCCGGGAATAGGCAGGAAGACCGCGAACACGATACTGATAAACGCGTACGGAATAGTCGAGGGCATACCTGTCGATACCTGGGTGATAAAGCTCTCTCCGAGGCTCGGCCTGAGCGCGAATACTAATCCCGAAAAGATAGAGAAGGACCTCATGGAGCTGGTGGAGCGCAAGTACTGGCACAATGTGGCTTATGCGCTGAAGGCGCACGGGAAGCAGCTGTGCAAGGCGGTCCCGATATGCAGCAAGTGCCCAGTTAGCAAGCTCTGCCCGAAGAATGGGGTTACGAGAAGCCTCTGACACTATAATACTACAATAATACTTTGATTCTGCGATACTATAACACTATTGGCACTATGACACTATGATATTGTATGATATTGTGATGTTGTGATAATATGAAGGTAATAGCAGACCTGCACACGCACTCAAGATACGCGATGGCGTGCAGCAGCGCAATCACCATAAAAGGGATGGAGTCGACAGCGCTGGAGAAGGGCATAAACCTGGTCAGCACCGGCGATTTCACGCACGGCAGCTGGCTGGCCGAGATAAAGAGGGATCTCGAGGACCCGGACGGCACCGGACTATTCAACCTGAAAGGCTCGAACTCCGGAGTCAAGTTCATACTGGGTGTCGAGGTCTCGACAGTGTTCAACAACACTCCGACAACGGTCAAGAAGGTGCATCACTGCATACTGCTGCCGAGCATAGAGCACGCGGATGCCGTCAGGGACGCGCTCTCGAAGTACGGCGCGATGGATTCCGACGGCAGGCCGACGCTGAGCATGAGCCCTGCTGAGATGGTAGAGAATGTGAGAAGTGTCACGAAAGACGCGGTAGTCTTTCCCGCACATGCGTGGACGCCATTCTTCGGCGTATTCGGCGCGTTTTCCGGATTCGACTCGATGGAAGAGGCTTACCAGGACCAGGCGCAGCACATTCACGCATTGGAAATGGGGCTCAGCTCCGATTCCCCAATGAACTGGCGCATATCCAAGCTCGACAAGTATACGCTTCTGGGCAACAGCGACATGCATTCGCTGCCGAAGATGGGCCGCGAGGCGAACGTGATGGAAATTGACGAGAGGCATCTAGACTATCGGACCCTGGCCGACATAATAAACCACAAGGACGCCGGCAGGATGGTCAAGAACATCGAATTCTACCCGGAAGAGGGAAAATACCACTTCGACGGGCACAGGAACTGCAACGTCTCTGTCAATCCAGATACCTCAACCATAGAGAAATGCCCTGTATGCGGAAAGAGGCTCGTGATAGGCGTGCTGCACAGGGTGAACGATTTCGCGGACAGGCCGCCGGGAACGGTGCCCCACGGCAGCGTGCCTTACGTGCACGCGGTACCCTTGATGGAGGTAATAGCGTACGTGATGGGCAAGACCGCATACTCAAGGGTAGTTGCAGATACATACACCTCGATGGTCTCGGCCCTTGGCCCGGAATTCGAGATACTTCTGGACATCCCGCCGGATAGGATAGCAAAGGTGGCCGGAGATGATATAGCGAAGGCGATAATCAACGTGAGGGAAGAAAAGATAGGCATAACGCCGGGATACAACGGTGTATTCGGCGTTCTCGACCTTCTCAACAGGAAGAAGGGAAAAATGCATAACTTCGTAAGGCAGAGGGGCATTTCAGATTTCACGGGATAAAAGCCTGTAGGCTGGAAGCCAGCCATCCATTTACCTCCTGCCTCTGCCGAACAGCTTCCTCACCAGGCCCTGCTTCTTCTCTGGAGGAGGAACCTTGTACTCTACATGCCAGGAAAGCCCCGGCACGTCGGTCACGATCCTTATGTTCGGATCCTCGAGCAGCCTCTGTATGGAGCTCTTGTACTCACCAGAATCGTTTACCTGCCTGTTACTTTCAATGTTTTGTTCAGCGTACATGGTATCACCTCGTGATTACTTGGTAGCTGCCCTATAATTGGTAGTCATTGACATATCGGCGATGCGACCGAACTTAGTTCCGATCCGGTTGCCTATATACGTTACGACGTTCTGCGGTTCCATTCCGTCCTTGAACCTCGTCTTGAGAAGAATAGCGTCGTCCGCGCTTGCGGTCGTGATGAACACTTCCGCGACGTTCCTGAGGCGAATGACCCGGTTCGCCAATTCGTCGAGGTCAACGTCGTACTTTGCACCAGCAAGGTACATCTTGTAGAACCTCTTTCCCTGGTTGGTTATCACCAACTGGTACCTCTTCTTGTCGTTCTTGCCCTTGTTCTCCATCCACTCCCCCTAATCATGAATGGAGAAGTGCAGGTCTAATCGATGCACAGCCTTGGCTGGGTGGGTTAATTCGAAAATTGGCTATTTGAAGCGATGCTTGAAATAGCGCCATGCACCAACAGTCTCTCGCACTCCTCCATGATATACCTTATGACCAACCTTTTATATATAGCAACATTACATTTTTTGGGCATTATCCTCTATAAATGGTTAATATGACTATGGAATTTTAATAATTTTTCTAATATAAATCAAAACGAGCGCAATAATTACTAAACTAATCACAAAACTATTTATATATTTACAATAAATGACATAATATGAATATACCAGAGCGCGTCAGAGACTCATTCGAAAAGCTGAAAATTGAGTACGGCGGAAATATACATCTGAGGAGGGCCAGGAAAAACTTTCTAGTCTACGAGAAAGTAAGCAGGTATGCGCTAGAAATTGACTCGTATGTAACCTCGTACAGGTACGTATGCCGAATCACCGATGAAGGGCTTGTTGTTCCGTCAAGGGTAAGGCACTTCACTAAGAAGGATTTTGAGAGACTGAAAAGCATAGAAGAGGCACACGATGAGCTCGAGAAGACACGTCAACTGGAGATGGAAGAAGCCGAAGCCTTACCTGCTGACAAGTATGAGACAAAGCTTATCGAGAAACTGAGCGAAGACGGCAGATCCTCGTTGAAGGAGATAGGAAACGCCCTACATCTGCGAACTACAGCCGCAGATTACCAGTTAAAGAAGCTGGAAGCCAAATACGGCGTAAAGTACGTGGTGGAACTCAATATCGATAAGCTGGGCTACCAGAAATTCATGTGCTTCGTGAAGTTCAGGGAGATACCAGAAACGAAAATCGTGAGGGAAGCCCTTGAAAGCATACCTGAAATACAGCTGGTTTCATGGATAACCGGCGAATACAACCTTCTCGTGTACTTCTATGCCGAGAGCAACAAAGCCGTCACCTATCTAATACACCACATAAGGACCAAGACGCAGATGAAGGAATACATATCCGAATGGTATACTGCTCCTTTCTTCGACAGTTACGGTTTTGTCCAAACGAGGAAAGAATTCTTCAGCCTTCTTTCAAATAGGATATGGAAAAGAACAAGGGAGTCACCGCGCCCTGCGCTCAACCAGATAACATATAGAGAGTATTCCGTGATGGACATGCTCGCAAAAGATGCGTCAGTGCCATTCGTTGATATAGACATGGAGAAGGGATTCGAAAAGGGCGCCTCCAGATATACATATGCAAAGCTCAAGGAGAAAGGCTATATAAAAAGAGTTACGATAACGCTGGAAAAGCTACCTATAAAATACAACTCAATGATATTCATGCGCGTATTAAATGGACTGGAAGTTGACGAGAGCAGAAAAAATCTGCTGCTCTACATAACGAGCAACGCCCCTCTGCTGAACAGATTCTCCCTTGTCGGAGATATAGAAATGCCGCATAGCGTGCTGTTCATAATGCCTTCGTTCACAGAACACGATCCCGAAGACGCGGAATCTTACATGAAAAGCAACATAAAAGGCATAGAAACGCAAAGATTTTATATGACAGAAACGATTATAGGCGAGATGGTATACAGAAGAATACATCTAAAGCATACTCACCAATACAAAGTACTAGAAGAAGAATACAAATTCAACGACTGAGTTTATCCTCCACTGGAGTTCCCTGTTCCTGTTCCTGGATCCATGCTATACACCCAGACGGTATTGTTTGATAATCTTTTTAAAGGTTTCTTTGCACGCGCGTATAGTATATATAATATGAGCTTATGCTGCCGTTGCACCAAAAAGGCCAGGGCTTGCGGAACGTCCTGGATGCCCTCGCAACAGCAAAGAATTTATATATTGTTGCTACAAAAGTAGCTGTGTAACAAGTCCTAAGTCAGGATTGATTATCAATCGTAAATACACAGAAGAGAATAAGGAGCGCGTGTTTTTATGCAGAACAAAGCACTGAACGACAAGCTTGTCGCGATAATAAGGGTTAGGGGCAGGGTCAATGTCGACCATGACATAACTAACACCCTCGAAAGGCTGAGGCTGAGCAGGGTGAACAACTGCACCCTGATAAGGGCGAACGACACCTATGCCGGTATGCTCAACAGGTGCAGCGACTACGTCACGTACGGGACGATAGACGATGCAACACTAGCCGCCCTCTTCAAGAAGAACGGCATAGAGAAGGATCCGAAGGAGGCTACCTCCAATGCTGAGTCGATGAGGCAGCTCAAGGAGAGCATGCCGTTCAGGCTGCACCCTCCCAGGCATGGCTTCGGGAAGAAGAGCATAAAGAGGCATAGCACCCAGAAGGGCGTCGTCGGATTCGTAGGCGACGGGATAAACGACATACTGAAGAAGATGCTGTAATAATGAATAATCACAAATAGTGTTCACATGACGGTAAGGCACGAGAAGAAGAACAGGAAGTTCCACGGCACGAGAAGGTGGGGCGTAGGCAACATAAAGAATGCAAGGGGAGCGGGAGACAGGGGCGGCCACGGCGGCAAGCTCGTCAGGAAGAAGCACAACATTACCTATATGACAGCCAAAACACCGTGGATGCTCGGAAGAAAGGGGTTCACGAAGTGGAACCCGGTAAAGCTCAAGGAGATAGACCTTAGAGAGATAAGCACGATGCTGGAGTCCGGCAAGGCAACCGGTACCCTAGAACTAAGGAAGTACAAGGTGCTCAGCAACGGAACGCTCACCAAGCCGGCCGAGATAAAGGCGTCCGGCTTCTCGCAGCGCGCCCGCGAAAAGATAGAGAAGGCAGGAGGCAAGGCCGTCCAGCTCTGAAAAGGTCCATCTGTCCCTATAGGGTCAATCTATGTCTGAATCCCTTAAGATTGCGTTTTACACCGATACGTATAAGCCGTCGGTGGATGGCGTGGTCACCTCTATAGTCAACTTCAAGAAGGAGCTTGAGCGACGTGGCCATGAGGTCTATATATTCACGAGCGGCGACCCTAATTCCAGGTTCATCACGAAAGAGAAGGGCAACGTCTACATAGTGCGCGGCATTAAGTTCAAGAACTATCCGCAGTACACGCTCGCCGCGTTCCCGTTCCTGACGCACTTCAACGTCAACAAGCTCGGCATAGACATAATACACGCTCAGACCCCCTTCATGATGGGCTTCTCATCCATGGTCATAGCCAGGACGAACCGCATACCCTTGGTAAGCACGTTCCACACATTCTTCACGGAGAAGTCAGTGATAAGGGAATACGCATCGAAGAACAGGTACATGCGAAGGCTGTTCACGAAGTACGCATGGCCGTACGCCAAGTTCTTCTACAACCGCTGCAACGGAGTAGTGGCGCCGAGCGAAAGCGTCAAAAGAGTGCTGATGAAGCACAGCATAAAGAACGTCACCGTCGTGCCGAACAGCGTTGACCTGAAGAGGTTCAATCCCGAAGTGGACGGCAGCGCCCTGAGGAAGAGGCTACTGGGCTCCAGCTACAAGAAGATGGTGCTTTACACCGGAAGGATGAGCAAGGAGAAGAAGATAGACACCATGATAAAGGCCGCGAAGCACATGAAGGACAGGGACGTCAGGTTCGTCATGGTCGGCACCGGGCCGTTCGAGAGCCACTACAAGTCGATGGTAAAGCGCATGGGCATGTCCGACAGGTTCGTCTTCGAGGGCTATGTGACGGACAGCATGCTGCCGAAGTACTATGCAGCGTCGGATCTCTTCTGCATGCCTTCAACTTTCGAGACCCAGGGCATAGTCTCCCTGGAGGCCCTGGCATCGGGAAAGCCGGTGGTCGCGGCAGACTATCTTGCGCTGTCTGACCTCATAGAGAACGGCAGGAACGGCGAGAAGTTCAGGCCGGGGGATAGCATCAACTGCGCGAGGAAGATAGAAAAAGTTATAAATAATACGGATGCATATAAGGTAACTGACCAAGTGGCCAAGGAGTATTCAATCTCCAAGACCACTGACAGGTTGCTTGACTTCTACAAGAAGTCAATGAGCGACGAATATGCTCATTCTGCTAATAAATGGCAGTTCAAAAGTAAGCAAAGAAGTAAAGTAAAGGCGATTGACTGGTAGAATCAGACCCAGTGGAGTCTAAGGTATTGAAAGTTGCGGAAGCCGGTGCGGTGGAAAGCAAGACGGAAAGCGCGGCTCCGGAGCCGAAGGCCCAGGTTAAG